>JBAVPP010000339.1:0-8088 GCA_049693175.1 Gallionella sp.
GGTGCTTTGGAGGAGACCACGGTCACGCCGGAGGAATATCCCGTCTATCTGGAACAGGTTTATAGCAGCGAGCATTTTAGCGGCAAGCCGCGCAATGCCATCGGACTGGCGAAGACCTTGCCACCCGCCGATATGGAAGCGTTATTGCTGGCGCATTTTGAGGTAAGTGATGATGATCTCGCCGAGTTGGCGGATGCGCGCGGGCAAGCGGCGGAAAGTTGGCTCACCGAGCAGGGGGGCGTGACTGTGGATAGAATATTTTTACTCAGCAGCCATGTTGCTCCGGCAGAAAAAGATGCACCCGGCAGCCAGGCGAAATTCTCGCTAAGGTAAGCGAAGTATAAGGTTGCGCGTTTTTAAGCGGCTGGATGCCGGCGGGAACTTTGGTGGCGAGCCTGCAACGTAAATTGAATCCGCGCTCAGTTATCTTCTTTTTTCTCGTCCAAGTATTTCATCAGCCAAAAACCCTGTCCGATGACGAAAGTAATCATTAGCGCGCTGAAACCGAATAGCTTGAAATCAACCCATGTGTCGGTGGAATAATTGAACGCGACATATAGATTGATAAAGCCAAGCACGAAGAAAAATGCACTCCACAAATAGTTTAATTTTTTCCACACCGGAGCGGGTAGACTGAGCTTTTCATGCAGCACTCCGCGTATCAGGTTTTTACGGAAGAAGAATTTGGAAATAAATAAAATCAGCGCGAACAGCCAATAAAGCACGGTGGGCTTGAGTTTGATGAACATCTCATTGTGCAATAACAATGTCGCGCTGCCAAACACCGCAACGATGGCGAAGCTGATCCAGAGAATGTTGTCGACTTTTCCATGCCTGAATTTGCTCCACATAATTTGCCCGGTGGTGGCAATCATTGCGACAGCCGTGGCGATATAAATGTTCTGGTGGGACAATTTGAAGGCGACAAAAAATAGCAGGATGGGCAGTAAATCGAATAAAAATTTCATGTTCATTTTGGAATTATTTTTTGTCTAAAGTGAGGGCGGCCGAATTGATGCAAAAACGCAATCCGGTCGGTTGCGGGCCATCGGGAAACACATGCCCCAGATGCGCGCCACAATGTTTACAGCAGACTTCGTCGCGCACCATACCATGACTGATGTCGCGGCGTATGAGTAGATTGTCCCCATACTCTGCTGCAAAAAAGCTCGGCCACCCTGAGCCGGAATCGAATTTCGCCGATGAGTTGAACAGCGCGCTATCACAACACACACAGCGATACACGCCCGCGTCGTGACAGTCCCAATACCGCCCAGTGAATGGCGGCTCCGTGCCGCATTGACGCGCCACCCGATATTGCTCCTCGGATAGTTGCGCGCGCCATTCGGCATCAGATTTTTTAAGCGTATCACTCAAAATTTACAGCACCTCTCCTGCATGATCCGCCAAGCGCGAACGTTCACCGCGCATCAACGTCACATGTCCGCCGTGTTCCCAACCTTTGAATCTATCCACCACATAGGTCAGACCGGAACTGCCTTCTGTCAGGTAGGGCGTGTCGATTTGCGCGATGTTGCCCATACACACCACTTTTGTTCCGGGACCGGCACGCGTCACCAGTGTTTTCATTTGTTTGGGCGTAAGATTCTGCGCCTCGTCAATGATGACATATTTGTTCAAGAAAGTTCTGCCGCGCATGAAGTTCAGCGATTTTACCTTGACGCGCGAACGTATCAAATCGCGGGTCGCGGCACGTCCCCAGTCGCCGCCTTCTTCTTCGGATTTATTCAACACGTCGAGATTATCCTCCAGCGCGCCCATCCAGGGATTCATTTTTTCTTCTTCGGTGCCTGGCAGGAAGCCGATGTCTTCGCCAACCGGCACAGTCACGCGGGTGATGATGATTTCGGAATAGATTTTCGATTCCAATGTTTGCCACAAGCCCGCCGCCAGTGTCAGCAAAGTCTTGCCCGTACCGGCTTGCCCCAGCAGCGTGACAAAATCAATATCGGGATCAAGCAACAAGTTCAGCACGAAATTCTGTTCGCGGTTGCGCGCCGTGATACCCCACACATTATTTTTGCTGTGTGTGTAATCGGTGAGCGTGCGCAACAGTGCGGAGTGATCGTCCTGCTCCAACACGATGGCGTAGAACGGCGTGTCGTCTTCTTTGTAGACGAATTGGTTTTTGAAAAATGCCGCGCATAACGGCCCGCGTATCTGGTAATAAGTGTGACCTTCTTTTTGCCAGGACTTCATATCTTTGCCGTGTCTGTCCCAGAAATCTTCGGGCAGTGGCAACACGCCGGTGTAGAGCAGGTCGCTGTCTTCCAACACTTTGTCGTTGAAATAATCTTGCGCTTCCAATCCCAAGGCGCGTGCCTTGATACGCATGTTGATGTCTTTGCTGACCAGAATAACGGCGCGTTCCGGTTGCTGTTGTTGCAAGCCAATGATGACACCCAAAATCGCGTTGTCGGCTTTGCCCAGTTCCAGATTTTGCGGCAACTCGTATTTGACAAAACTGGTTTGCAAATACAAACGGCCGCTACAATTTTTGTGTGCGGTGGATTCCAGCGCGATGCCTTCCTCGATATTGCGCGGCGCGTCGTTGACGATTTCATCCAAGAAGCGGCTGGCCTGACGCGCATTGCGCGCCACTTCGGTCATGCCTTTTTTCTTGTTGTCCAACTCCTCCAGCACGAACATTGGCAGGCAGATGTCGTGTTCCTCGAAGCGGTACAAACTGGTCGGATCGTGCAATAGGACATTGGTGTCCAGCACAAAAAGTTTAGTGTGTTTATCGTTAGTAGCTGGTTTCTTACGTGGGGGCATGTGGTTCACCTTTTAGTTGAGCGACTGAACGAAATCGAGCACTTGTTGCGCATGCTCGGGGACTTTGACACCACGCCATTCCTGGCGCAAAACACCTGCTTTATCGAACACGAACGTGCTGCGTTCTATGCCGCGCACTTGTTTGCCGTACATGTTTTTCATTTTCATCACGCCAAATAAATTGCACACCGTTTCGTCGGTGTCCGCGAGCAACTCGAAGGGCAAGGAAAATTTGGTTTTGAAGTTTTCATGCGACTTGAGACTGTCGCGCGAGATACCCACGACTACACAATCCGCCGCCAGAAACGCCGGATATAAATCGCGAAACTGCTGTGCCTCCACTGTGCAACCCGGCGTGTTATCTTTGGGATAAAAGTAAATCACCAGATGCTTGCCGCGTTGGGCCGAGAAGGTGAAAGTGAGTCCGTTGGTCGAGGATGAAGAAAAGTCGTAGCTATTATTTTTTGGCATTATTAAACTCACTGAAGGTAACGTGATTCTGTGCAAAAAACCGCGCGAAGGCAAGCGACTTCTGCTCTCCTCAAAAGCCTCAAGTTGTGCTACGGTTGCAGCCCGTTTGGTAAACACCTAAAAAGCCCAATGCCAGCCGCAGTGCGAGCAGGCTAGTCGCTGTGATATTTGTGTTGCTGTGTTTGTTTTTTCGGTGAACGGTGTGGTTAATTTATGATGAAATTTTTATGACAGATGCCGAGTATATGCAGCTGGCCTTGCAGCTTGCCGACCAAGCGGAGTGTATCAACGAAGTTCCAGTCGGTGCGCTGGTGGTGAAAGACGGAGAGATTATCGGGCGTGGTTTTAACGCGCCGATCACGCGGCACGATCCCTCGGCACACGCGGAGATGCAGGCGTTGCGCGAGGCGGCGCAAACCATAGGCAACTATCGTTTGGTCGGCTGCGAATTGTTTGTCACGCTGGAGCCGTGTTTGATGTGCGCGGGAGCCATTATGCATGCGCGACTTGCCCGGCTGGTGTATGGTGCGCGCGACTTAAAGACAGGCGCGTGCGGCAGTGTGCTGGATGCGTTTGCGCAACCCAGTTTGAATCACCATACCGCCGTGACGGGTGACATCTTGGCGCAACAATGTGGCGATAAGCTGAGTGGATTCTTCGCGCGGCGGCGCGCCGAAAAAAAGCAAAATGAAAATTAAAATACACAGCAAAATGCAACAGCTTGAGCTGTTGGATGATGCGGGAAATGTGTTGCGCCGATACCCGGTATCGACCGCCAAACAAGGTTTAGGCGAGCGTCGCGGCAGTTATTGCACACCGCGCGGCAAGCACATTATTCGCGCCAAAATCGGCGGTAATTGCGCGCCGAATACCGTGTTTGTGGGTCGCCGTCCCACGGGTGAGATATACACGCCGGAGCTGGGCGCGCGATTCACCGATAGGGACTGGATATTGACGCGCATCTTGTGGTTGTCGGGGTGTGAGCCGGGCTACAACCGTATGGCCGAGAGTGATACTATGCGCCGCTACATTTACATCCACGGCACACCGGACACGGTGACTTTGGGTGTGCCCGGTTCGCATGGCTGTGTGCGCATGAACAATGAGGATTTAATCGAACTGTTTGATCGGGTGGCTGTTGGTGCGCCTGTCGAAATTATTGCGTGAGGAAATAATATGACTCAACCTTTTACCGTCAGTCTGGTGTGCTGGCATGATGGCGAGCCGCTGCTGAGGGCAATTCGTACCGCTGTGTTTATACAGGAACAGGGTGTGCCTGAAGAAATGGAATGGGATGAACATGACGCAACTTGCCGTCACGCGCTGGCGCTGACCTTACAGGGTGATGCGATAGGCTGCGGGCGCATGTTACCCAACGGTCATATCGGACGTGTCGCGGTACTCTCGCATTGGCGCAATAAAATGGTGGGCACGGCCATCGTGGAAGCGTTGCTAGGTTATGCCGCCGCGCATGACTATGCGCAAGTTGATGTTGATGCACAGACCCACGCCGTGCCTTTTTACCACCGCTTCGATTTTGTCGAGCAAGGCGAAGTGTTTATGGATGCGGGGCTGCCGCATATCAAGATGCTGCTTAGTTTGCAGCCCTAAACAAGGCTAGGGTATGACCAGGTGGTAGTTGGACGGAACGGTAAATACGCTGTCGTGCACCGGCTCGGTCTTGAGCGATTTGACTTCCATAATAAATGATAAAAGAGGTTCGCCTTCGGACTCCTTCATCGCATCATCGGTTTTTTTCTGCACAAACATTCCACTTAGACCCGACACTAAACCGCCCACGCTGGTGGGAATGGAAGTTTTGCTGGACGCATCGTCTTTCGCCTTGGTTTCCTTGGATGCGCAGGCATTGCCATCCATGTTCCAAGTCAGACGCGTGTAGATTGGATAGCCTTTGATTTTGCCCATTTGTTTGGCGACATCCAGAAAAGAACCGCGCGCGCTCGGACTCAAAGAATTATTGATGTAAGCGATGATCATTTTGGCGGCTTCCGCAGGAAGGATTTGAGTGCTGCCATCAGTGGTCGCGCCGTAGTACGCCTTGGCATAACTTTCCTGTATGTTTAATGTCTCGCGCATAGCTTGTGTAACAGGTGTGGTCCACACATCAAAGTTCAGCGTGCTGGTGGAAGTGCGCGCGGTTTTGTCGCGCAGATTGACGATCCATGCGGCCTGATATTGCTCGGTGTCGAAACCGTTGATGGTCTTTTTTTCTCCCGTCGCCTTGACGGTGAAATTGGATTTTGCAATGCTCATGGTGCAGCCGGACTCATGTTGCGCTTCCGGCGGGGCTTCGGTGTTTTTGGCCGGTGCGGCTGGCGGTAGTGGGCAGCCCTTCAACGGACATTCGGTGTATTCGGTTTTGTCCGGGTTCATCGACCAGAGCAGATTGCGGTCTATGCGCCATATTTTCGTCGAGGATTTTGAGCCTATCAAATAGCTGGAGTAAGTTCCCGTGCCTTTGAAGTTGGATTCTTCGCGGTGCATATCGGCACGAAAAAAATTCCGTTCGGTAATTTCGGAGGGAAAGAAGCCTTTGATGCCGTTGTTGACGATCAGTTTTTCGCTGGTCGCGGTGGTATTCAGCGGCGTGGTATCAACCACTTCAACCGGTTTGGTGGCACAGGCTGAAACACTGACGGCGATTGCTGTGTAGCATAGAAAATTGCGTAACATTTTCTTCTCCTCGTGTGAATTCCCAAGTTGCTATTATGGGATTATTTTTCTCAAACAGGTAGTGATATTTTCCTCATTTCAGCTGGCTTAATTCACTCGTATAGCGTTTGTCGGTTTGGCTTGGCGCGCTGTAGGCATCAAAACGATTCGCCATAATTTTGTCCAGCAAGTTCAACCGGTCGCGCGGTGCGGGATGAGTCTTGAACATCAATGCCAGCGAGGAGTCTTTGGCATTCGCGGCATCCAGCATTTGCAACACGGCGGGCAAACCAAACGGATCGTAACCCGCGCGGGTGGCGATGACGATGCCCTTGCGGTCCGCCTCAAACTCGTCGTCTTTATCCAGCCCGCGCGCATACACTTCCGTACCGGCTTTGACCGCCTTATCCAAGATAGGATTGCCACGGCTGTTGAGAGCCTGTCCGGCAAGGTCGCCGGCGATATTCATGTGTGCGGCTTTTTGCAGCGCGGCAAGGTGATGTTTGCTCAACACATGCACAATCTCATGCGCCAGCACACCGGCCAATTCGGATTCGTTATTGAGTTTCTGTAGCAGACCTTTGGTGATGAATATCGTGCCGCCGGGTGTGGCAAAGGCATTCAAATCGGAGCTTTCCAGCACGCCGAATTGCCAGGGCAAATCGGGTCGGTCGGTCTGCAAGCTGAGCCAGCGTCCGACTTGATTCACATAGGTTTGCACACGCGGGTTATCGTATAACGGCGACGCGCCAAGCAGCGTGGAGGCGATGCCGTGACCCAATTCGATCTCTTGCGCTTCGCTCACCGGCTGGTTGGATTGTTGGACTTTTTGCAGCGCGTCCCCGCCCATTTGCAGCGTTTTTTTCCAATCAAAATCGAAGCCGAACACCGAGTTGGAAAGCAGTAAAATGAGGCTGGAAAAAATCAGTTTTTGCTTGAGCATGATTCGTTTCCTTTCGCGGTTAATTGTTGGGAGCCGGAATAAAATCCAGCGATTGTGTTTTGAGCTTTCCGCCACGCGCGAATTTTTCCGCTTGGGGTTTATCCGCCGCAAACGTCTGCAACTTGGCGAACTCTTCGGGATTAGGCTGCGCGTTTTTCAAATCTTCCTCGGACAGGCCGCGCACACCGGTGGCGACGGTCGTGCCGCTGCTGCCGGAGCGACCGAGGTTGAATAAACTACCCAGTCCGGTATCGCCTTTTTTGGTGCTGGTATCGCTGCCGCGCAAGTCCAGCATTTTCACCCAGCCGTCGCCCTGATCGCTGCTGATTTTCGTCCAGCCGCCTTGCCGTTGCAGGACTTTTACACTGGCTTTTTCAGCGAGGGTCGCGACGCTCGCGGCATCGCTAAAGGGCTTTTGTTTGATTTCGGTGCTGCGTACCGTGTACGCGATTTGATCCGCGTAAACCAACAGCGGCAGCCAGCTTAACAACAACACTGTGAATATTCTTTTCATGGTTTCACCTTGGGAGAAAATAATTCGACTTCCTGCACACGTCCTTTGACTTTATAAGAGCCGGTCGGCGTAAAGTCAAATGCGTCGCCACACCGTTCCACGGTGTCGCTGGACACCAGAATGCGCGCCACACCTTTGGTCAAGCCTTCGATGCGGCTGGACAGATTGACCGTGTCGCCTATGGTGGTGTAATCCAAGCGTTCGTCCGAGCCGATGAATCCAACCACGGCTCTGCCGCTGTGTATGCCGATGCCGACATCAAAATCCCGGCCTTCCTCGCCGAGTTCCAGTTTGAATTTCAGCAGGCATTGCTCCATTTCTATCGCCGCCGCGACGGCATGTTCGGCATGTTTCGCATCATCTTGTGGCGCGCCCCAGAATGCCATAATGGCATCGCCGATAAACTTGTCCAGCGTGCCGCCATGGCGAAAAATAATCTCTACTTGCAAACTGAAATAACGGTTGAGTAGCGTGACGATTTGTTCAGGTGTGTGGCTTTCCGACATGGTGGTGAAGCCGCGTATATCGGAAAATAACACGGTGATGTCGCGCGCCTGACTGCTCAACGATTGCGGTGTTTCGCCTTGCGCGACGAGCGATTCCACCACGCGCGGATCGAGGAAGCGGCTGAAAATGCGTACGGTCTGCTCACGCGAGGCTTTTTCGCGCAAATATTCGCTGAGTGCGGCGG
>JBAVPP010000340.1:0-10049 GCA_049693175.1 Gallionella sp.
GGTGAGCATCGTGATGGTGGCTACCGTGGCGAAGGTGAGAACCGTGGTCGCGGCGAAGGTGATGGCGGTGACGGCTATCGCGGCGGGCGCGACTGAGTATTCGTTCATGCAAAACGAAAAATAATATGGTGTAGGTAATCGTTGCTATTGACCTTCAAAAATGCCACTCCCGATATCGTTGAGTGGCATTTTTTTGTTATATCTTAAGGCACATCTGTCCGGTTTCTGAATAACAGGTTTAGTGCTCAGCAGAAAGAAAAACTGGTAGCATAAACGCCCCTTTGGGCTGACTCAATATCGAAGTCAGCTCATCGAGTTCTAGGTTTTTTTTCATGCTTTAATGATTGCGCAGCCTATATACAAAGGCTATAGGAATAAATTTCAAACTGAGTCACTACCGTATTTTTGGAAAGCCATAATGAATATATTTTCTGCCTATCAAATCGTCGAGCAAGACGGTAAATCTGCCGGACATTTCACGCAGTTGACGCTGGATGACTTATCGCCCGGCGAGGTGGTTATCGAGGCGCATTATTCCAGCGTAAACTACAAAGACGCGCTCGCCGCAACCGGCGCAGGAAAGGTCATACGCCGCTTTCCCTGCGTGGGTGGCATAGATGTATCGGGTGTGGTGATAAGTTCGACAGATGCGCGATTTAAGGCGGGTGACGAGGTGCTGGTGACGGGCTATGACATGGGCGTGGCGCACGATGGCGGTTATGCCGAATATGTGCGCGTGCCAGCAGACTGGGTCGTGCCGCTGCCGCAGGGCATGACGTTGTTCGAGGCCATGGCGTTGGGTACGGCTGGTTACACCGCCGCGTTGGCGATATACCGTTTGGAACAAAACGATTTGCATCCCGAAAACGGCAAGGTCATCGTCACCGGCGCGACTGGCGGCGTATCTAGTTTGGCGATACAAATGCTGGCACAACGCGGCTATCACGTCGTGGCATTGACTGGCAAAGATAGCGAACATGACTATCTCAAAGCACTAGGCGCGCGCGAAATTTTGTCGCGCAAAGAACTGGTAATGGGTACGCGTCCTTTGGAAAAATCCTTGTGGGCGGGCGCGCTGGATTCAGTGGGCGGCGAGACTTTAGCGTGGCTCACGCGCACCATGCAAGTAGATGGTGCAATCGCCAGTTTTGGCAATGCGGGAGGATTTGAGCTACATACCACGGTGTTGCCATTTATCTTGCGTGGTGTGAAATTATTAGGCGTAGACTCGGCGACGACGGCGATGTCATTGCGCGTAAAAATGTGGCAACAATTGGCAAACGATTTGTCTCGTCAACCACTAACCAAAGTTGCCACGACAGTTGAATTTTCCGAGTTAGCGCAAGTTTTCCCGAAATTGATACAAGGGCAATTACGTGGTCGCGTGGTGGTCAACATCAAAGACGTGGCTTAGTGCTATAATCCTGCGCCTTGTAGTTGGGCAACTATGCGAAAGTGGCGGAATTGGTAGACGCACTGGTTTTAGGTACCAGCGCCGAGAGGCGTAAGAGTTCGAGTCTCTTCTTTCGCACCAAACATGAAAATTAAGCCCCTGAAGCCAGGGGCTTTTTTCTCGCCCATCGGATTATCTGACAGTTACAATCAAAAAAATTACATAGTTCCTTAGCTTATTGATGGCTGTTTTTTACCAAAAATAAATGGTAAAAAATAGTCACGAACAAGCACAGCTATCGCCGCCTTACAAATCCAATAACGACCTGCCCGGAAACTCCAGTGCTTCTTTGATGGTGGATAAAAATTGCACGGCTTCGCGTCCATCGATGATGCGATGATCGTAAGAGACGGCGAGATAGTTGATGGGGCGGATGACAATCTGACCGTTCTCCACCACCGCGCGATCTTTGGTCGCGTGGATGCCAAGTATGGCGGATTGCGGCGGGTTGATGATGGGGGTGGACAACATCGAGCCGAACACGCCACCATTGGAAATGGAGAACGTGCCACCGGACAATTCTTCCATCGTCAACTTGCCGACTTTAGCTCTTGCGCCGAAATCGACGATTTGTTTTTCGATGTCGGCGAAGGATAATTTATCCGCGTCGCGCAAAATCGGCACAACCAGCCCGCGCTCGCTACCAATGGCAACACCGATGTCAAAATAGCCGTGGTAAATTACATCCGTACCATCCACCGAAGCGTTGACGATAGGGAATTTTTGCAGAGCCAGCACTGCTGCCTTGACGAAGAAAGATGAGAAGCCCAGCTTCACGCCATGCTTTTTCTCGAACGCGTCTTTGTAGCGATTACGCAACTCCATCACCGGTTGCATATTCACTTCATTGAAGGTAGTGAGAATGGCGGCGTTTTGTTGCGATTGCAGGAGACGCTCGGCGATGCGCTGGCGTATGCGCGTCATGGGCACACGTTGTTCGGGACGCTCACCCACGGGAACACTGACTGGTGTGGCATAAGTTTGACTGATAGGCGCGCCAGTTTGCACCGCACCGCGCACATCTTCTTTGGTGACCAGTCCATTGCGTCCGCTGCCTTGCAAATTGCTCGCATCGACTTCCAACTCATGCGCCAATTTGCGCGCTGAAGGTGAAACGGCCGCCGCGCTTTCTGCCGACTTTACTGGCGTGCTAGGCGCGACAACTTGCGCGACAGCTTCGGTATCTATCTGCGCAATCACTTCGTTGCTGCCAACTTTTTCGCCATCGGCTTTGATGATTTTGATCAGCACACCGCTTTTAATGGCAGGCAATTCCAGCACCACTTTATCGGTCTCCACGTCGATGAGATTCTCCCCTTCCTTCACCGCATCGCCGACTTTCTTGTGCCAGGTAATCAGTGTCGCTTCAGATACCGATTCGGAAAGTTGCGGAACTTTAACTTCAATGAGACTCATGGTGTGCTCCTGGTTTATTTTTTACATCCAAATCGGGACGGAATGCCGCCTCGATGACGGCTTTTTGCTGTTCAATATGTGTCGCCAAATAACCTGCGGCAGGCGATGCGGAGGAAGAACGCAAGGCATAATCCAAACGCATATCGGCACGCATGTGGCGCAACAGATAATGTTGGATGCGATGCCACGCACCTTGATTGCCCGGCTCTTCCTGACACCACACCACTTCACTGGCATTCGGATATGCGGCGATTTGCGCGGCAAAATCATCGTGCGGAAAAGGATAGAGTTGCTCCAAACGAATAATCGCCATATCCGCTATGCCACGCTCGCGGCGGAATTTGAGCAAGTCGTAATACACCTTGCCGCTGCACGCGATAATACGGCGGACGTTAAGTGCTTCCAGCGTATCGACTTCCGGTATCACAGGCAGGAAATGACCTTGCACAAAATCTGCCACAGGCGAGGAGGCATCTTTGCTGCGCAGCAAACTCTTGGGCGTGAACACAATGAGCGGTTTGCGATACGGACGCAACATTTGCCGCCGCAACAAATGGAATATCTGCGCCGAGTTGGACGGCACGCACACTTGAATATTGTAATCGGCGCACAGTTGCAAATAGCGTTCGATACGCCCCGAAGAATGCTCAGGACCTTGTCCCTCATAACCATGCGGCAAGAGCATGGTCAGTCCGCATAACCTGCCCCACTTGGCTTCACCGGAGGCAATAAATTGGTCGATGACAACCTGCGCGCCATTGGCGAAATCACCGAACTGCGCTTCCCATATCGTCAGCGTATCCGGTTCGGCAGTGGCGTAACCATACTCAAAACCCAGCACCGCTTCTTCCGACAAAATTGAATCAATCACGATGAAATCGGCTTGACCCGGCGCGATGTTTTGCAGCGGAATATGGTAGCCCTGATCGAACTGCACACGGTCTTGGTCGTGCAATACCGCATGACGGTGAAAGAACGTACCGCGCCCGCAATCTTCACCGGATAATCGAATAGGTATACCTTCGCTGACCATGCTGGCATACGCCAGATTTTCTGCCATACCCCAATCCAAAGCCAACTCGCCTTTGCCCATCGCGATGCGATCCGCGATAATTTTTTGCACACGCGAATGCAGCTTGAAATTGGCCGGTATCGTGGTCAGTCGCTCGGATAACTTTTCGAAACGTTCACGCGTGATGGCCGTATCGGCAGGTGCAGTCCACCGCACATTGCCAAGGAATTTTGCCCAACTCACCGCATGACTGAATTTGTAATCGGCTTCCACCGGCGGAATCGGATTGCGCCCTTCATCCATCGCGCGCCGGTAATCGGCGACCATCGCATCCGGTTCATCACTTCTCAATACACCCTGCTCCACCAAACGCTTTGCGTACAAGGCGCGCGTGCCTGGATGCTGATTGATGTAGCGATACATAAACGGCTGCGTGACCAACGGTTCGTCTTGTTCGTTATGTCCCAATTTGCGGAAACACACCATGTCGATAACCACGTCTTTGCCGAACTGCATCCGATAATCGAAAGCGAGTTCGGTAATCATCAGCACCGCTTCAGGATCATCGCCATTCACATGAAATATCGGCGCGTCGACCATTTTCGCCACGTCGGTGCAATACAAGGAGGAACGCGTATCACGCGTATCCGAGGTGGTGAAACCAATCTGGTTGTTAATGACGATATGCACCGTGCCGCCCGTGCCATAGCCGCGTGTTTGCGACAAATTAAAAGTTTCCTGGTTTACTCCTTGCCCGGAAAATGCCGCGTCGCCATGCAACAAAATCGGCAAAACTTGCTGACCTTTGCGATCGCCGCGTCGATGCTGGCGCGCGCGCACCGACCCTTCCACCACCGGATTCACAATCTCCAAATGCGAAGGATTAAACGCCAGCGTAACGTGCATCGTCCCGCCGGGCGTGGCTATGTCGGAGGAAAATCCCTGGTGATATTTCACATCGCCGGAGCTGAGGTGTTCGTGGTGTATGCCCTCGAATTCGGCGAACAATACGCTGGGCATTTTGCCCAAGGTATTGACCAGCACATTCAAACGCCCACGATGTGCCATGCCGATGACGGTTTCCTTCACGCCTTGTTCTCCGGCGCGCTGCAACAGGTGATGCAGCAAGGGAATCAGCGTGTCGCCACCTTCCAGCGAAAAGCGTTTTTGCCCCACATATTTGGTGTGCAAATAACGCTCCAACCCCTCGGCGGCGGTAAGGCGTTCGAGCGTGCGATTTTTGATTTCGGCAGTATAGTTGGGCGTGCCCGTTGCACCTTCCAGCCGCGCCTGTATCCAGCGTTTTTGCGCGACATTGCTGATGTACATATATTCCGCGCCCACGCTGCTGCAATAGATGCGGCGCAGACGTTGCAGGATTTCTCGCAAGGTCATACGCGTGCCACCCACCAGCGAACCCGTGTTAAAGCTGGCGGACATGTCGGCTTCCGACAAGCTGTAATACGACGGATTTAATTCCACCACATCCGGTTTGGCGTGTCGTTTAAGCGGATCTAGATCGGCAATTTGCACACCCAGAAAACGATGCGCGTTGATGAGTTGCAACACCGAAGCCTGTTTGCGCATATCGTCGGATTGCGCATGCGACTCAATCGAGTTGCGTACCCTATTGGCAAAGCCTTGTTGTATAGCACTGTGCGCGACATCCGGTGCGGCGCGGTTAATTTGCAAGCGATCAAAATAGCCGCGCCATTCTTCCGCCACGCTGGTCGGATTTTGCAAATATTGCTCGTATAAATCTTCCACGAACGGCGCGTTTATGCCGAACAACAGCGAGCTATCGCGCATCTGCTTTAGAAAATTATTGGAGTCGTTCACCGTTTGTCCACCTCGACAAAATCACGCCGCGCCGCACCGGTGTATAGCTGGCGTGGGCGACCAATTTTTTGGCCTTTTTCCGCAATCATTTCGTTCCATTGCGATACCCAGCCTATGGTGCGACCGACCGCAAAAATCACTGTGAACATATTGGTTGGGATACCCAAGGCGCGCAGCACAATACCGGAATAAAAATCCACATTCGGATAAAGTTTGCGCTCGATAAAATACGGATCACTTAGCGCGATTTTTTCCAATTCCATCGCCAGTTTGAACAACTGATCATTTTCCAGTCCGGCTGCTTTAAGCACTTCGTAGCAAGTCTCGCGCATCACCGAGGCGCGCGGATCCATGTTCTTGTATACGCGGTGACCGAAGCCCATGAGTTTGTATTTTTTGTCTTTCACGCCTTGCACATAGTCCGCAACGCGCGACACATCGCCGATTTCTTCCAACATTTTCAACGCGGCCTCGTTCGCACCGCCGTGCGCCGGCCCCCACAACGCCGCAATGCCGGAAGCCACACAGGCAAAGGGATTTGCGCCACTCGATCCCGCCAGACGCACGGTGGAAGTCGAGGCATTTTGTTCATGGTCGGCATGTAAAATAAAGATGCGTTCCAGCGCGCGCACCAGCACCGGATTCGGCACATAATCTTCGGCGGGCGTGGCAAACATCATGTACATAAAGTTTTCGACGAAGCTGAATTTATTCTTCGGATAGATAAAGGGCTCACCGATGCTGTACTTATGTGTCATCGCCGCGATAGTGGGTACTTTGGCAATCAGACGTTGCGCGGAAATCTCGCGGTGTTGCGGATTAGTGATGTCCAAAGAGTCGTGATAAAACGCGGACAACGCGCCCACCACGCCAACCATCACCGCCATCGGATGCGCATCGCGGCGGAAGCCGTTAAAGAACCGCGCCAGTTGGTCATGCACCATGGTGTGTCGCGTAATGTGAGTGCGAAAATCCGCCAACTGATTCGCGTTCGGCAATTCGCCATTCAACAGCAAATAACACACTTCCAGAAAATCGGATTGCTTCGCCAATTGTTCGATGGGATAGCCTCGGTAATAAAGTAGCCCGGCATCACCGTCGATAAACGTGATGTCGGAAGTACAACTTGCCGTGGAAAAAAATGCGGGGTCATAAGTGAACACGCCCAGCTTGCCTAGTTCGTGTATGTCGATGACATCGGGCCCCAAGGTACCGGACACGATAGGCAGCTGCATACTGCGCCCATCATCCAAAGTCAGCGTTGCGAATCTTTTCTTTTCCATGCTGATTTCCATCCCTGATAATTACACCGTTTTGATTTTTTCCAGCAATGCGGATTGCACTGCATCCTCGTTTATTTCTCTGCCCGTCATCATGTCCCACAGCGTGTTATCCGGCAGGTCGAGCAAGGCATCAAATGCCAACAATTCCGCCTCGCCTAGACTAGCATATTGCTGCGCCACAAAAGGTTGCAGAAATATGTCCAGCTCCAACAAACCGCGGCGTGATCGCCATTGCACGCGCTTTAGAAAATCAGGATTTAGAAACGCAGGATTTTGGATTTTGGATTTTTGATTTTGTAAACCCGATGTTGCGGGTATACCCAAACCTACGGCTTGGCTTTTAATTCCCAAATCCTCAATCCCAACTCCCAAATCCTGACTTTTATTCTTCATACCATGCGCTTAATCATCAAGTCTTTGATGTTGCCTATCGCCTCGGTTGGGTTCAATTCCTTGGGGCAGACATCGACGCAATTCATAATCGTGTGGCAACGGAATAAACGGTACGGGTCTTCCAGATCATCGAGACGCTCGGCCGTCGCCTGATCGCGAGTGTCGGCAATAAAACGATAGGCTTGCAACAATCCCGCCGGGCCGACGAATTTATCGGGATTCCACCAGAACGAAGGACACGATGTTGTGCAACAGCCGCACAAAATACATTCGTACAGTCCGTTCAAATGCGCGCGTTGTGCGGGCGATTGCAGACGCTCGGTTTCGGGCGGCGGATCATTGTTAATGAGATAGGGTTTAATGGAATGATATTGCTTAAAGAACTGCGTCATATCCACGATTAAATCGCGTATCACTGGCAGGCCTGGCAGTGGGCGCAGCACTACGGGTTGCTTTAATGAGGACAGCGGCGTGATACAGGCCAACCCGTTGCGCCCATTGATGTTCATGGCATCCGATCCACACACGCCTTCACGGCAAGATTTGCGCAACGACAAACTATCATCTTGCTGTTTGAGCAACACGATGGCATCCAGCAACATCATGTCGCCCGCCTGAATATCCAACTCATAATCGCGCATATAAGGCGCGCTGTCGGTATCGGGGTTGTAGCGGTAGATTTGAAATTTCATTTACACACCTTGCAGTTTGTTCGAGCAAATATTTAGTACGCCCGCGCCTTGAGCGGGAAAGAATCCACGGTCAAAGGTTTGAGGCGCACGGGTTTGTAATCGAGTCGGTAGCCTTCTTTGAAATACAGACTGTGCTTGAGCCAATTCACATCGTCGCGCGACTGGTAATCTTCACGCGCATGCGCGCCGCGACTTTCCTTGCGTGCCTCGGCGGCAATCATGGTGGCTTGCGCCACTTCGATGAGATTGTCGAGCTCCAAGGCTTCGATGCGCGCGGTGTTGAACACGTGACTCTTGTCACCTATCTCGGTATTCGCAACACGCGCCGCAACTTCTTTGATCTGCTGCACACCTTCTATCATCAGTTCAGGGAAGCGAAACACGCCGCAATGTTTTTGCATCACGCGGCGCATATCGTTGCCAACATCGGCGACCCGTTCGCCGTTCTTTTGATTTTCCAAACGTGCCAAACGCGCCAGTGAAAAATCTCCGGCATCGGCAGGCAAGGGTTTGACATGCGGATTGCTTTTCAAATCTTCGATAATTTGCAAGCCAGCCGCGCGACCGAACACCAGCAAATCGAGCAGTGAATTACAGCCCAAACGATTCGCGCCATGCACCGACACGCAAGCGCATTCACCCACCGCATACAAGCCATGCACGACTTCATCCGGGCCGGTTTTATACGGTGCGACCACTTGGCCGTGATAATTGGTCGGGATGCCGCCCATCATGTAATGCGCCGTTGGCACGACCGGAATCGGAGCTTTGGCTGGATCAACGTGGGCGAATTTCAGCGCGATTTCGCGTATGCCGGGCAAGCGTTGTTTGATGACATCGTCGCCCAAGTGATCGAGTTTCAACATGACGTGATCGCCATGCGGGCCGCAGCCGCGACCTTCGTTAATCTCGATGGTCATGGCGCGCGACACCACATCGCGGCTCGCCAAATCTTTGGCGTTCGGCGCGTACTTGGGCATGAAACGCTCGCCGTCTTTGTTCACCAGATAGCCGCCTTCGCCGCGCACACCTTCGGTAATCAGCACGCCCGCGCCATATACGCCGGTGGGATGAAATTGGTAAAACTCCATGTCTTCCAGCGGCAATCCCGCCCTCGCCGCCATGCCCAAACCATCACCGGTATTAATAAAGGCATTGGTGCTGGACGCAAAAATACGTCCCGCGCCACCAGTGGCAAATAGTGTCGCGCGGGCATGGAAGATCATGGTCTCGCCAGTTTCGATTTCCATCGCGGTCACGCCCAATACATCGCCTTCGGCATTGCGAATTAAATCCAGTGCCATCCATTCGACAAAGAAATTGGTGTTGGCTTTGACGTTCTGCTGGTACAAGGTGTGCAACATCGCATGACCGGTTCTATCCGCCGCCGCACAAGCGCGTTGCACCGGATTTTTGCCGTAGTCCTGCATGTGCCCACCGAAGGGACGCTGATAAATTTTGCCGTTATCCAAACGGTCGAACGGCATACCGAAATGTTCCAACTCGTAAACCACTTCCGGCGCGGCGCGGCACATAAATTCGATGGCATCCTGATCGCCCAAATAGTCCGAACCTTTCACGGTGTCATACATGTGCCAATGCCAATTGTCCTCGTTGATATTTCCCAACGATGCCGCAACACCGCCTTGTGCCGCAACCGTGTGCGAACGGGTCGGAAACACTTTCGATAAGACCGCGACCTTGAGCCCCGCCTGCGCCAACTGTAACGCGGCGCGCATCCCCGCGCCACCCGCGCCCACTACCACCACATCAAAAGTTCGTTTTGCGATTGCCATTAAATGCCCCAAAGAATTTGTACAGACCAGATCGTATAAAGCAGTAACGCCAAAATAACCAGCGTATGAATTACCAAGCGCACACTGGCGGGCTTGACGTAATCCATCACGATGTCGCGTATACCTATCCAAGCGTGATAAAAAAGTGCGAGCAAAAATAACAGA
>JBAVPP010000341.1:0-1839 GCA_049693175.1 Gallionella sp.
GCGGTTGACTGTGAACTGCGAGCTTGTTTAGCTTCAACTGTTTCCAACTCAACATGTCTTCGGCGTTGACTCGATCCAGCACGTTAAAGTTATTCAGGGTGACATCACCGTTAACATCTGCCACGCCATGCGCCGCATGCACATCCCCGCTAAAACTAAGATCACCGCGCGTCAACAAAGCATTCAGATTATCCGTTGCCCAGCCCTGCAATGCGGGCAAATCGAGCTTGCTGAGTTCCATCTTGAGATCAGCCTTGCCGTCCAGCGCGACTGTGCCGCTGGCAGCCAATGAACCATGCTCGTTGATGCTGGAATTCAGCGTCAATGGCACGACCACTTGCTCCTCACTGCTCAATTTACCCAGTCTCAACGCGAGATTCGTCACATCCAATTTTTGATTTGCAATGGCCGCATCGGCGTAATGCAATTTACCGGAAACCACCGCAACATTGCCGACCGACCAGTGCCACACTGGGGTTGCCACCGTATTTTTATTTTCCGGCGCGTGCGGTGATGAAAAAGATTTCGCCAAGTCGAGCACATTCATCGATCCCTGCGCATTGCGCCGCAACATGAATTCCGCATCATTTAGTTCAATGTCGCCAACCTCGGCACGATGCGTATGCATGTCCAACACAATCTTGCCCAGCTTGAATTCGCCTATTT
Organism: Gallionella sp.; assembly: GCA_049693175.1. Lineage (GTDB taxonomy): Bacteria > Pseudomonadota > Gammaproteobacteria > Burkholderiales > Gallionellaceae > Gallionella. The sequence goes on from JBAVPP010000341.1 coordinate 667, forward strand.
GTGCCAGCGTCTCATGCGCATAGTTGGTAGTTACAGTGTCATGGCTGTTGGATGTCACCGCCACTTCGGCAATGGATATTTTTTGCGCAATCACATCGGCATGGATGTCTTGCACCGCAAACATTGGAACATCAAATGCTAACTTTTGCGCGGCGAGTTCGCCTTGAATATTGCGCAAGGCAAGATTGCCCGTCACGGATAATTCACTGGCATGTCCCGCGCTATGTTGAAATTGAACTTGCAAACGCGTGTCCAGCAAAGCGGACTTCAAAGTCACCGGCAATTTGACGTAACTGGCTACCGGCATGATGTCCAAGCCATCCAAGGTAATCTCGACTGTCGCGTCGTGCCCGTTCGCAAAGGGACGCATCTCGCCGGACAATTCCAGTGGCGCACCGTTCAACTTGGCGCGAAACATGGGCTTGACGAACACCTGCACTTGGGAGGGCACATTGGCGATAAAGGGCACGCCTAAATGCATATCACTCAATATTTGCGTTTTGCCGACAACCTTATCAACCCATTCGACCTGCCCGTTGCTCACACTGATGTTGTTGACCACGAACTGGGGGGGCGGGCTGTTATTGCCGCCCGGCTTACTGTCGAGCAAATCGGAAATATTCAGACGATTTTCCGACTCGCGTACCAGATGCACATGCGGTGCATCCACACGCAACTCTTGTATCACTGGAATCATGTGCAGCAGCGAAGTGTAAGACACGTTCACATAAAGACTGCCAACACTCAACACGTCTCCCGCCTTAAAACCTTCAATGGTGGCGGATAAGTTATAAGGCGAAATCGCCAGCCGCTCTATCGTCACCGGACGTTTAAGCGCGTCGCTCAACGCGGTTTCCAATTTATTTTTCGCGAAACCCGGCAACCAAAAATATCCTATCAAACCGAACAGTAGCAGCGCGAAAATAAAAATAATCAACACGCGTTTGAGTATGCGTAAACCACGCGGTTTTATGGAAATGAATTGCAAAAATTGCTTACTCATATGGTTTATAAATTACGCTTGTCTGTGTTCAAAAATATTTTTCCGCACTCCGCATCCACAACAAAAAACCGCTCGTGATGGAGCGGTTTTTTGATTTCCACATCACGACGCTTGCGCAACAGAAACGATTACTTTTCCCCGTGTAGTGTGATTTCAACACGGCGATTAGG
>JBAVPP010000342.1:0-3804 GCA_049693175.1 Gallionella sp.
AAATTAACCGTCGCCGATGAGATTCAAAACGGACTGGAATTTTATCGCTACACCTTCTTGAGTGAGATTCCAAAAATCTACGCGTCGCTGGAAAAACAGCTTGAGTCGCGCATCGCCCCTGACATCAAAGTGCCGCCGCTGTTGCGCGTGGGTAGTTGGATAGGCGGTGACCGCGACGGCAATCCTTTTGTCACGCACGACGTGATGGATTACGCGGTCAAGCAACAGTCCGAGGTGGTGTTTGAACATTATTTGAGCGAGACCCATTTGCTCGGTCGCCGCCTGAGTTTGACCGACCGATTGGTCGATGTCAGCGACGAGTTGCGCGCCTTGTCGGATACGTCGCCGGATACTTCCGCGAATCGCACCGATGAACCTTATCGCCGCGCGCTGATTTTGATTTATTCACGTTTATCCGCCACGGCCAAACATCTGGGGCACGAGATTTCGCATATTCCGCCTGTCGATAAAGGTGCCGCGCCTTATGCCGCCGCGCAAGAGTTTATCGCCGATTTGGATGTGCTGATTGACTCGTTGTTCAAGCATGGTGCGGTATATCTGGCGCGCGGTCGTTTGGCGAATCTGCGCCGCGCGGCGCAAGTGTTCGGCTTTCATCTCGCGCCTTTGGATATGCGCCAACACAGCGCGATTTTGGAACAGACCGTCAGCGAATTATTGGGCACGGGCGAGGCGTATTCCGCGCTTGCCGAAGCCGATAAACGCCAAGTTTTATTGGCAGCTTTGCAAGCCAATAAAATTTTATTGGGCGACATCGAAAGTTATTCCGCTGTCGCGCAAAGCGAGTTGCGCATCATGCAAACCGCCGCGCAAATTCACCAGCGTTTCGGCCGCGCTGCTTTGCCGAATCACATCATTTCCAAGACCGACGCGGTCAGCGATATGCTGGAACTCGCGCTAATGATGCAGCAAGTTGCGCTGCTGGAAAGCGGCGCGCAGCCCGCGTTGCACATCAACATTATTCCGCTGTTCGAGACTATCGAAGACCTGCGCGGTTGCGGTCCGATTATGGACGATTTGTTCAGTATTCCGTATTACCGCGCGCTGCTAAAATCGCGCGGCGACACGCAAGAAGTGATGCTGGGTTATTCCGATAGCAACAAAGACGGCGGCTATCTCACCGCGAATTGGGAGTTGTATAAAGCCGAACTGGTGCTGGTCAAAGTGTTTGAAAAACATGGCATCGAATTGCGTTTATTCCACGGTCGCGGCGGCACGGTGGGTCGTGGCGGTGGTCCGAGCTATGACGCGATTTTGGCACAACCGCCCGGCAGTGTGAACGGACAAATCCGTATCACCGAACAAGGCGAAGTCATCTCCAGCAAATATTCCAATCCTGAAATTGGCCGACGCAATTTGGAGACGCTGATTGCCGCGACCATGGAAGCCACGCTGCTGCATCATCACGGCGCGGACAGCACCATGCCGGAATATCATCGCATCATGGAACAACTGAGCGTGAACGCCTTTGCCGCGTATCGCAAACTGGTGTACGAGACTCCCGGTTTCACCGAGTATTTTTTCACCTCCACGCCGATACGCGAGATCGCCGAACTCAACATCGGCAGTCGTCCTTCGGCACGCAAAGCATCCGACAAAATCGAGGACTTGCGCGCCATTCCCTGGGTGTTCAGCTGGGGTTTGAACCGCACGCTGTTGCCCGGTTGGTTGGGCTTCGGCAGCGCGGTTAAACAGTTCATCGCCAAAGAAGGCGAGGCGGGTGTGGCGCAGTTGCAGGACATGTATAAAAACTGGGCGTTCTTCCGTGGGCTGATGTCCAATATGGATATGGTTTTATCCAAGACCGACATGGGGATCGCGGCGAGTTATTCCGAACTGGTGACCGATGTTGAATTGCGCGAAAGAATTTTTGGCGCGATTAATCAGGAATGGGAAGACACCATGGCGATGTTGTTCAAGGTGACGGGCAACACCAGTTTGTTGCAGGACAATCCGGCATTCGCGCGTAGCCTGATGACACGCACGCCTTATATCGATCCGCTCAATCACTTGCAAGTCGCGCTGTTGTTGCGCCATCGTTCTGGTGATACGGATGAGTTGGTGAAGCGCGCCATTCATCTGACCATCAACGGTATTGCCACAGGCTTGCGTAACAGCGGCTAAACGCAAGTAAAACTCGCGGCAAAGAGTCAGGCTGGCTGGTGTTTTATCAATGACAAAATCGAATAAATCAGTATCTCATTAGCCATAAAAAGCCCGACGGGGGAGTCGGGCTGAGCGGCTTCTACAACTGTTCTTATTTTTTAAGACCGCAGGTGTTCATTCCAAGCAAAGTGTAAGCGGGGCAGAAACCCACGATGCCTGTCAGCAATGGCACGACACCGATATATCCCCAAGCACCAACGGTGTTGGTCGCTGCCATTGCAATCAATGCCAGTCCTGCGATGACGCGGATAGCGCGGTCTACTGTACCTGAATTGCATTTCATGTTGAACTCCTTAAGAATAGGTTATTGGAGGTTGCATAGTAAGTGGAATTTTGGCGATTGTCTGTGATAAAAATCACACAGCTTGACCTTGAGTAAAAAGTGGTTTCCTGATTCAATCCCGCATCATTTCAAGAACTGGATAGCGTATGGAACAGGCAAGCATAGGCATCATAGGCGGCAGTGGGGTTTACGACATTGAAGGCTTGAGCAATAAGCGTTGGGAAAAAGTTGCGTCATCTTTTGGCGCGCCGTCGGACGAATTATTGTTTGGCGAATTGAACGGTGTGCAATTGGTGTTTTTGCCGCGCCACGGCAGAGGGCACAAATTGCCACCATCTGAAGTCAATTACCGCGCCAACATCGACGTGCTTAAACGTGTGGGTGTGACGGATGTTATTTCAGTGAGCGCGGTCGGCTCGCTGCGCGAAAATTTACCGCCCGGCACTTTTGTCATCGTTGATCAATTCATAGACCGTACTTTCGCGCGGGAAAAATCTTTTTTTGGCGGCGGTTTGGTTGCGCATGTGTCGCTGGCGCATCCGGTGTGTAAACGTTTGGGCGACCATATCGAAACTGCGGCGCAAGCGGCGAATATCAAGGCGGTGCGCGGCGGCACATATCTGGTGATGGAAGGCCCGCAATTTTCCACGCTGGCGGAATCGAATTTGTATCGCTCGTGGGGCTGTGATGTGATTGGCATGACCAATATGCCGGAAGCCAAACTCGCCCGCGAAGCGGAGTTATGCTACGCCACCGTGGCGATGGTCACCGATTTCGATTGCTGGCATCCCGACCACGATCACGTCACCGTCGAACAGATTGTCAAGGTATTGCTCGCCAATGCCGAACATGCCAAAACGCTAGTCAGCCATGCCGTGCCGCGCATCGCCTGTGATAAAAATGCGTGCGAGTGTGGTTGCCGCAGCGCGCTGCAATACGCGCTGATTACCGCGCCGGAAGCCAGAGATGTGGCGATGAAAGAAAAGCTGCAAGCGGTGGCGGGCAGGATGCTAAAAGAAGAACTTAATCCATCCACAAATTGCGCAGATTAAATCCCTGGACACACTCGAAATAATCTGTGTAAAACTTCGTAATTAGTGAACAGTCTGATTTGACTTTGAAAGAATTTATGAACGAACAACAACTACGCACTGCACTTCTAAATACCTCACATCGCTTGGTCGAACTCGGCTTGAATCGCGGCACATCGGGCAACGCTTCGGTGCGCGAAGGTGATGGGATGCTGATTACGCCATCGGCTTTGCCGGTGTCCGAAATGATGCCCGATAGCATGGTGCGCATGGATTTGGCGGGCAAAATTTTGCAAGGCGGCAAGC
>JBAVPP010000343.1:0-2348 GCA_049693175.1 Gallionella sp.
CAAAAAATTCGGCAATTACACCGTGGATTTTTGCGATGACTTTAGTTACACCGATCCGATAGATGCGAGCCTCAGCATCGGCCAAGGCATACGCATTATTTTCACCGATGGTTCGCGCATCGTATTCAGATTATCGGGAACAGGAACGGAAGGCGCGACGCTGCGCATTTATCTGGAAGCGTTTGAACCCGACGTGAGCAAACAAAAACAGGATGCGCAAACCGCGCTGGCGGAACTCATCACCATCGCGCTGCAAGTGACCGAATTGCGCGCCAGAACCGGACGCGAAACACCGACGGTGATTACCTAAACATTGCATTACAAGGAGACCATCATGGCCAATAAATTCATCATCCAAACGCCTGACGCACCCGCCGCCATCGGCACGTATTCGCAAGCGGTGCGCATGGATAACACCGTGTATCTTTCCGGCCAAATCGGCCTTGATCCGACCAATATGCAAATGGTCGAAGGCATAGAAGCGCAAGTGCATCGCGTGTTCCAAAATCTGCGCGCGGTGGCCGATGCCGCCGGTGGTAGTCTCAATGACGTGGTCAAGCTCAACATTTTTCTTACCGATCTCGGCCACTTCGCCAAAGTGAACGAAATCATGGCGACCTATTTTCACCAACCCTATCCCGCCCGTGCCGCCGTCGGCGTGGCTTCGTTGCCGCGCAACGCGCTGGTCGAAGCGGACGGCGTACTCGTTTTGCAGTATTGAACACACCCGCAAAAATCTCTCCCACCACGTTGGCGAAACTCGCCAAGCTGGGTGTGCATCACCGCAGCGATCTGTTGCTGCATCTGCCGTTGCGCTATGAAGACGAGACGCATCTTTCGCCCATAGACACGCTGCAAGCGGGTGAAACCGCGCAAGTGCAGGGCATCATTACACACAACGAAGTCACTTATCGCCCGCGCCGCAGCTTGGTTTGCCGCTTGCAGGACAACAGCGGCGAATTGTATTTACGTTTTTTGAATTTTTATCCCAGCCAGCAAAAACAACTCGCGGTCGGGCAGAACATACGCGCCATCGGCGAAGCGCGCATGGGCTATTACGGCATGGAAATGGTACATCCTAAATGCCGCGCGGCACAGGACGACACGCCGCTGAATACCAGCCTCACGCCGGTCTATCCGACCACCGCCGGTCTTGGGCAAGCCGTGTTGCGCAAGCTCATCAACAACGCATTGGAGGTATTGCCGCTCACCGACACCTTGCCAGAATCGCTGTTGCAGGAGCTGCATCTGGCGGACTTCGGCGACAGTCTTAAACTGCTGCACTGCCCTTCCCCGGATGTATCGGCTAGCACCCTAGAAGAGCGCGATCACGCGGCTTGGCGGCGCATCAAATTCGATGAATTATTGGCGCAGCAACTCTCCATGCGCGTGCATCACCGCGAGCGCGGCAAACGTCGCGCGCCAACACTCAAAGCAAAAAAATCGCTCACGCAAAAATTGCTCTCAGCCCTGCCATTCTCACTCACAAATGCGCAACAAAAAGTCTTGGCGGAAATCTCGCACGACATCGCGCAAGCGCATCCCATGCAGCGACTTTTGCTCGGCGATGTCGGCAGCGGCAAGACCATAGTCGCGGCACTCGCCGCGCTGCAAGCCATAGAAAACGGCTATCAAGTCGCGTTCATGGCTCCCACTGAAATCCTCGCTGAACAGCATTACTTCAAGCTGCGCGAATGGCTGATACCATTGGGCTTGGAGCCGGTGTGGTTGTCGGGCAGTATGAAGAAAAAAGATAAAACCGCCGCCGCACAACATATCGCGGAAGGTGCGACACAGATCGCCGTCGGCACGCACGCGCTGTTTCAAGCCAGTGTGGAATTCAAAAATTTAGGGCTGGTTATCGTCGATGAACAACATAAATTCGGCGTGCAACAACGACTGGCACTGCGGAATAAAGGCAAAAATTCTCAGGCCGTTCGTGGTGAGACTCTCGAAGCACACACGCCAGATTCCCAGTCCATCGAACCTCATCAGTTGATGATGAGCGCGACCCCGATTCCGCGCACCTTGGCGATGAGCTATTACGCCGATTTGGATGTGTCGGTCATAGACGCATTGCCACCGGGTCGCACGCCCATCGTCACTAAGTTGGTGAGTGAGTCGCGGCGCGACGAGGTTTGCGAACGCGTGCGCACCGCCTGCGCATTGGGCCAGCAAGTGTATTGGGTTTGTCCACTGATAGAAGAATCTGAAACGCTGGAATTGCAGAATGCCTTGGAAACGCAGCTCATCTTGAGCGAGACTTTCCCTGAGTTTATCGTCGGACTGGTGCATGGAAAAATGGACAACGCGCTGAAAGCCAGCACCATGGCGGCTTTCAAGGCGGG
>JBAVPP010000344.1:0-9272 GCA_049693175.1 Gallionella sp.
CAAACACGTTAAATTTTCGCAACTCGCGGAGCACGCTTTTGTTTCGCGCGAGCAAGGTTCTGGAACACGCAGCGCGATGGAGCGCGTGTTTGCGCAACATCACATCCACCCGCACATCAGCATGGAAATGGAAACCAACGAAGCGATTAAACAAGCCGTGCAAGCGGGATTGGGATTGGGGATTCTGTCGCTGCACTCCATCGAACTGGAGCTAGAAACCAAGCGATTGGTGATGCTCAACGTCGAGCATTTTCCCCTGCTGCGTCACTGGTTCGTCGCGCACCGTCACAACAAACGACTGTCCAGCGCGGCATTGGCGTTCAAAGAGTTTTTACTCAAATCGTCCACTCTTTAAGAAGGGCTGATTTATTCGGTTATTCCGCCACATTAGTAATGTTTTACCAGTTAGTCGTTGCGCCATTCTTAACCCAAAGCCGCACACCGGTTTGATCAACGGACAATGTTCCGTCATTCGCTGCAGCCTGACCCAAACCCGGCGTGGGTGTGGCTAAAATCGTATAGCTATTCGCGGTGCAAGCGTTACAGGAATAGGTATATTTTTTATCTTTGGAAACACCCGATGACCAGCCCAAACCGCCTGTTGCCGTGCCGTCATAAGTGGCGGCAATAATATTCGTCGCTGTGCTATAGCTATTTGAATTCAGGAATATTTTTTCCTGTATCGAAGCAAGCTGCAATATCTCCGTTTGCGCTTCTTCACGACTGCTGCGCACCACCGAACTTAGATAGCTGGGCAAAGCGATGGTTGTCAAAATGCCAATAATAGCAACCGCAATCACCAACTCCATCAGCGTAAATCCCTGCTGCTTGTTGACATTTCTCATGGTTTCACCTTGATTTATCGATGGGCAGAAACTGCCCATCGCATATTCATTAAAGCCCAATCAGCTCACGCCAAGTAATGCGATGACCACTCGCCGAAGCTCCATTTTGCTGGTAAGTATTTTGCACACCGCTGGTGGCACTCACACTGCTGCTTGAACCCGTACCACCGCCTGTTACTGTCCCCGTGAGTTGCGTACTGCCGCCCATGCCGCTGCCTAAATATGCACTGGCGGGCACACCAGAAGCACCCGCCGTACCTGACTGCGGAAACACAAAACTTGCGGTGCGCGGGTCATCCGCCGTCGCGTTGTAAGTCGGGCAAGGCGGCAAAGTCAATGCCGAGTCCATAGGCGGGTTAATCGTCCAGCCTGCTGGCCCGTTCGCCGAGCTGCCCGCTGGGGTAGACAAGGGTGAAATATTAGCGGCTGCATAAGCTGTTTTACTCCAACCTGAAGCACTGTAGCCGCCGTTAAAATTTGGCCCATTGCCATCACAGGTCAAGATTCCCATCACTACGCGATTACCTGCGGCGGCGGTGGTAAGCGTAGATTGTGCTGGCCACCAAGGGTCACCAGATATATTGGTAGCACTCCACGTACTGGTGCCATCACCCATACAGATAGCATTGGGGTGATGCCAATACAAAATGTATTCCGCCAACACATCATACAAAATCATAGAGTCTATCACCCGGAAACCATATTCAGGATGACCCGGCACATTCATTTGCACATCGGTATTGGGTGTACCGGCACGGATAATTTGCACCGTCAATGTGCCATCATGGCGTTCACCCGATGGGCCGATGTATTGATTACTATGTCCGGTTGAATTTGCAGGCAATGTTCCGTCGTTATTGGTCGTATCAGGGCAATTAGGGTGCGTTGGATTGACCCCCGTCATGACGTTACCGTCGCCCCACCAATCGCGTATTGCAAAGCCGTTGCTGGGCAAAGAAATTTCCAGACCGCCGACGTTTCCACGCGCATCGGTGGTTGTGCCTGTCGTGTCGCAGGTTGTGCCGGATAAATACGGTGTCCCCAATGCAGTCATGCCGCCGCAACGTATCGAGCCAGTGGTCGTGACCTGAGTCACGTTGACCTTACCGGGGATGTCGGTCTTGGTATTGGCCGGCACAGTGCTAAATGCCGAAACCGTGGACGTGTTGCCGGTATAAGTAGGCATATTTGCCACATCCAGACAGCCTATATTCAAATTGCTAATGTTCGATTGTGTATTTGAACAGCTTGAAGAAATGTAATTCGTTATCACATCTTTGCTGCTCATGGTTAGATATTGTTGCGAATTGATTGTGGTCGTTCTCGCGCCATTCACCATCCACACGCCGATACGCAAATTCATCGCACGATTCCAAGCCTGATTCATCACCAGAACTTTATAAGGCGTGGTGGCACTGGGCATGGCATTCGTCAAAGCTTCGCTATTGTCGTTAGGATTCAAAAAATTCAACCCATTGGTATCGTAGAGCTTGTCATACTCATGCCTATGGCTTTGTTGCGTTGAGAATTGAGCACTACCCGTAACGGCTGCGGTATAAGTCCCCGCGCTTGGCGTGTAAATCCCAGGGGTCGATGCAGGAACAAATGTTCCAATTGTCACACCAGGAACAAACGTACCCGGACTAGCCAACGTTGTAGCTCTTGCACTTCTTTTACTGCATCCACTCCCGGCGGCATTGACACTTCCACTGCTACATTTTACGGTGACACAAGCATTTCCATTTTGATTTAATGTTCCCCCTGTGCATTTAGCCCCTGTCGTCGTACAAGCCGTGCCGGCATTGTTCAACGTTCCCCCCGTGCATGATGCGGGTATAGTTAAGCAAGCGGAACCATCGGCTGTTACTGTACCACCCAAACAAGTTCCAGCACAGCCCGTACTGTCAACACTTAACGTACCACCGCTACATTGAGCCGGTGTATTAATGCCGCCTGAGTTATACAAAATATCCACGTCAAAGTGACCGCCATTGATGCCTGTTCCCGGTGTATTGGGTAGCGGATTCGAATTGTAATTTTGGTTGTACAGCGGCAAACGGGTTTTACTGAGTTGCATCAAAATAGGCTGTGATTGCACGCCATTGGAAGTCACGTAAGCAACGGGTATACCGCTAGCCGACAAAACAGGACTTCCCGACGCATCTTTGAGTAAGTCAAAATTATTCACCACACCGTTATTGTCCAAATCCATGAACGGTGTGATGCCCGCGCCACCACTTAGGTAATCCAAACCGAACAACCAGTTCACGCCATTGGATGTGGCACTGGCACCGGTGGGCGTATAGGCCACGGTAGGATTGCTGACATTGAATTGGAATCTGCCCGCGTCAATATACGCGCCGTCGCCTGTTACGCGCTCGCCACCCGCCAGTTTCAACAGCACTTTCCAACCGCGCGTACCCGATCCATCGGCGAGCCAATTCGGTTTGTTGTCTGTGGTCAAATGCACCACGGTCACCGCCGATGCCGCCGGGCTTGTTCCTGTGGGATTGTAGGTGGTGGTGGCAATAGATTGCGTCATTATCGCCGCAGTCGAGGTATTGCTGATGGTCGTGTTAAGGTTTGGGTTATCCCACAAACCGTAAGCCGCATAGGGCGTAATTGTGTCGGAAGTGTCGTCGATTGCCGCCGCCGTGGAAGGTGAAATCACCGCCGCACTGGGTCCGCTCAAAATACGTCCCGAAGCAAAATCCACCATGAAGCCGCCAAACGGATGTACCGAAATTGCCGGTGCTTGCGTGATGGCTATCGGCGCGCTTGCCGCGCCCTGGGGAATCGAATAGAGCGGCTGCGGTGTCGAGCCAGTTGTGATAGCGGAAGACCAAGTTGTGGCGTTGGAACTGAGCAAATTAAACACCCACATATTGCCGTTGATGTCGCCCGCATAAACTCGATCCACCATGCCGTCGCCGTTGCTGTCTATGGCTGTTGGTGTGGACAAACCGTTCGGGCTGGTGGTCGAACCCACCCCCGTGTCGATGGCTTTAATCAGGCTGCCGTTGTGGGCGTTAATAACGTATAGCACCGCCGTTCCCGTACCGGTGTTGTTGTAGCCATTACCGACAATCACCGCGTCGCTACCGTCTTGAGTTTTGACCAGAACGGGATTGCTGTAGGTATATCCCAAGTTTGCAAAATTGGTTGTTGCCACCACGCCGCTCACGCCATTGACCGAAGTGGGCGTGATTTCCCACAGCCGTTTTTGTCCGGCTTGCGCACCGGTTGAAGCGGTTAAACTGCTGATGTCCAGCGCGTACAAACCCTGTCCGCCTGCCCCCAACGCGCCCACCAAAATAGTTTGTGCCGTGCTTCCTGTGCCGTATTTTGCAATCGCCATGCTGCCGTCCACAAAGTAGTCATGGGTGTAGCCCGTTGAACTGAACGCGTTGCCGCTTGAATTTAATTTGGACATCAGCATTGCAGGCAGATAAGCCCAACGCTCCTGTCCCGATGTGGCCGTACCTACAGTCGCATCAAACGCGTGCAACATGCCGTCATTAGCACCCACAAAAACAGTGGGATTGGTTCCGTCGGTGTAGTAGTAAGGACGCGAGTGAACGATGTCGCCCAGCACGGTTTTGCGGGTACGCAATCCGCTGGGACTGAGCGATGTGCCACGGATAAAGTTGATGTTGTTTGCACCGTTTGCCGTGCCGCCCATTAAGGTTTGCTCATTGGCACTGATGGTGTTGTAAGTGAAATCCACACCATTACCGTTGACATCATTCATCGTGCCAATATTGCGTACATTGGACGCGGCTTGTATATCCAAAGGAGAACTCGCTCCGGCGGTAAAACAGGGCGCGGTCAAATTGATGTAGCCTGTTGATGTAATCGGATAACATTCAAATCGACCCGACCAGTCGGAGGGGTCATACACCCCGCGATAAACGTGTTCGTTGTTTGAGGTGACATTGAAGTTGGACATAGTCGGTTGTCCGACGTAACCAATAGGTTGCTTACTGGGAGCGAAAAATACAGCGGCATACGCCAACATGGCGACGATGCCTATCAATGTCGCGCCGCCAATTAAAGTGGATATTTGTTTTTTGCTAGGTTTGAACATGATGTTCTCCTTGGGTAACGCTTAAATATGGACAGCCACTTATGGAGCTGGTACTTGCATGATGGATTCCACGAATCGTTTTGCTCCGCGCATGGAGCTGCCTTTGGCGGTCACACGGAACAAATAATATTGTGTGGGCGGCGTAACCGCTTGCGAACCCTGAGCCAGACAGTTACTCCCCGGCGGGCATATTTTGACGTTGCTCATCAGTTGAATAATAAATTGCCCACCACTTACACCGGCGGGTGAAGATGCGGCCGCAGGCCAGCTGTTTAAGGGATCTAACGTGGCAGTCGGATCGTAAAAAGGCAAGGTGGCGGTTGCCTTATTAGGCGTGGTGAACGCGCTATTTTGACTGTTTGCTCCAGTCAGCAAATAGTTCTCCGCGATAGTTAAAGTGCTTTCGGCACGATTTTTTGCCTCGTTTTCAAACTGTAAATTTCCAGCCAGTTTGAACATGGTATTGGATGCGACCATTGCGCCCACACCGAGCAGCATGAGTACGATGAGCGTAATCATAGCAACCAACAATGTCACGCCGCGTTGTTTTTTTGGAATGTAATTCAGGCTGTTCATAGTCATTAATTACGCATTTGTATGGTAGCCATATAAAGCTGGCGACGATATTGATCATTTGTTCCAACCGCAGGAACAAAACTCACATTCCCCATAGGGTAAGTTGTTTTGTTCAAATATGCATCGCTGCGTTCACTGCCGCTATTGCGTGCCAGCAACCACACTCGTACCGACTGTACTTGTTGCCACTGTGTCCAGCTTGGGCACGTTCCCGTATTGATTTCCGATGCATTGCAATACTGTGTGTTGCCATTTCCAGAAGCATCGGCAATTCCATATTGCACTTGTAAATTTTCGATGCCGCTCGCCACCAATTCGGAAGCCATTGCACCCCCTGACAAGCCGACCCGACATAGTGCCGGAATACCATCTGCCGGACTGGTATTGGTACTGCTACAGGTATTGGTGTTCGGGCTGATGTAGTACACATATGTTTTTAGCAATTGATCTTGCATCGGACCTGTTCCGACTTGGTTCGGCGCAACTCCCCCTTTTTGGAATATCGTGCTGATTGAATACGACGAACGAAAATAAATATCGTTGGCGACTGCGGAAGCGGGAGCGGTGGTCGCCGTCGCTGGCAATACCGGCCACAGATTGCTCATATCGGCGTAACGCACTGCAATAACATCTGTGTTGCCCACATAGTTTGCATTGGTAATACAAGTGCCGGAATAAGCGTTGCTGTTATCACTGCCCGTCACAGGCTGCTCCAACATCAGCGCGAATCCGGTTGCGCAATCATTCGTTACCGCAACACCCGAAGCAATATTAAAAAATCCACTGACTTTTGACTGATATAAACCAGTACTCGGCGTTAGCCCAGACTGTCCGGCGTGCTGAATATCGCGGCGCAAAACATCAAGCGCGTAACGCCCATTAGTTTGCAACTCGGAAGTGCGATCATTCGAGCGTGAGTTCTTGCCGCTATTGATTGCCACCGCGCTGACCGCGCCCAGAATGAACAAGCCAACCGTCAAGGCTATCATCATTTCAATCAGGATGAATCCTGAAAGTTTTTTGGTTAAATAGGATTTATCGCGTCTGTTTTTCACGTTAATTTCCTATTGTGATATTGCTGGTGATTGCAAATGTTTCACCCACTCCACTGACCGCACTCGCCGCGTATTTGGCGTTATTCTGGCGATCAACCCAACTGACTTTGACCGTATAGCTGGCCGGATTTCCCGCAACTCCGGTAACCGTACCCACGCCTTGTGGCACTGCGGACGCAACTGCCGTCTGCCATTGCGCCACATCGTATCCGGCTAATTGCGCGGGCGTGCAATTGTTCGCGGTGCAGTCCACGGTTTGAGTCAAAGCCGTGTCATATACATTTAAGCCGACAGCATAAGTTTTATTGGCTTCCATGCGCTCGATAATATCCGACACCAAAAATGCTGCCTGATTACGGAATTGCCCACCTTGATTGGTCTTTAGCGCGTAGGCTTGCAAGCCCGCGCTACCCAGCAACGCTAAAGAAATGATCACCAGCGTAATCAAAATTTCTATCATGCTAAAACCTGATTCTCTGACAATATTATTTGTTCGAGTTTTCATATCAACTTTCATTACTGTGCCGAGACAGAACCAGTGTTGGCAACGTTTACCGTAATAGATTTTGTGCCCGGTTTACCCGTCAGTACAATTTGTTGAGCCAACGCCGCCGTGGTTAACGCGGTACCGATGGGCTTAAAAGTAACCGTTGCGTTGGTTGCAGCCAACGTTATTCCGTTGGTCACTGGCGGGCGAACAATGATGGCACTCGCCGTCGTGTCACATGCCGCACCAGCAGCGGGACAAACCAACCACCCGCTCACTTCCCAATTCGTGTTCGTTGCGCAATTTGTTGCCGCGCTATTGGCCGCGCAGGCAATCACCCGCACATTGCTTTTTATTGCCTCGCTGCGTGCGGTATTCATGTCGTTGACCAGCAGCGTTTTAAGACTATTTAATTTTGTTTGATTCACAAAGCCAACCAACGAAGGCACGGCTATGGTCGCACCGATTGCCACGATGGCAACCACAATCAGTGCTTCCAATAGTGTAAAACCTTGTTGTTGGCTGTAAAACTTCATTGCTTATTACTCCGTAGCTTCTCGTATTGCATATTATCTTTAACTTTTTGTCATGCAAGCATGTGCCGATGCTAGGCAGAAACACAAGCCCTAACGGTTGCGCTTTTGGCTGAACGGTAATTTTTATTGGCTGAACGGTTTTCGTTCTCGCGCTTATTCCCACGGCAAAAAAAAGGCGGCTACACGCCGCCTTTTCGTGCGCAAATTGTCGCTTGCGTTTATTTCGCGATTGCCTTCAATTCGCCCTTGGCATAGCGTGCCGCCATGTTGTCCAGAGAGATCGGTTTGATCTTGCCAGCTTGACCGGCACTGCCGAATGCTTCGTAGCGTGCTTTGCAAATTGCCTTCATTGCTTTGGTTGTTTCCGCCAAGAATTTACGCGGATCAAAGTCTTTGGGGTTGTTCGCCAAATAACGACGGGTCGCGCCTGTCGAAGCCATACGCAAGTCGGTGTCGATGTTTACTTTACGCACGCCGTGCTTGATGCCTTCAACGATTTCTGAAACGGGCACGCCGTAAGTTTGAGGCATTGCACCGCCGAATTGGTTGATGACCTCCAGCCATTCTTGCGGCACTGAAGACGAACCATGCATTACCAAATGCGTGTTGGGAATACGCGCATGGATTTCTTTGATACGGCTGATTGCCAGCGTGTCGCCGGTAGGTGGCTTGGTAAATTTGTACGCGCCGTGTGATGTGCCGATGGCAATTGCCAAAGCATCCACTTGGGTCAGCTTAACGAATTCAGCCGCTTCATTTGGATCGGTCAACAACTGGTCGTGGCTCAACACGCCTTCCGCGCCGTGGCCGTCTTCCTTTTCACCGTGACCGGATTCCAAAGAACCCAGACAACCCAGTTCGCCTTCAACCGACACACCGACCGCGTGCGACATTTCCACCACGCGACGGGAGATGTCAACGTTGTAATCGAATGAGGAGGGAGTCTTGCCGTCGGTCATCAACGAACCGTCCATCATCACGCTGGAAAAGCCGGAGCGAATTGCGTTGATACAAACTGATTCGGACGCGCCGTGATCCTGATGCATAACGACCGGAATGTGCGGATACATTTCCACCGCTGCCTCGATCAAATGGCGCAGAAACGGTTCACCCGCATACTTACGCGCACCGGCAGAGCCCTGCATGATGACCGGGCTGTTGCATTCATCAGCCGCTTCCATGATGGCTTTGACTTGTTCCAGATTGTTCACGTTGAAAGCCGGCAAACCATAGCCGTTTTCAGCAGCGTGATCGAGCAGTTGACGCAAAGATACTAAAGCCATTTCATTCTCCTTTTATAAAATTATGTGTTGCTGGTACTGCCAATTATCCCTTGTGATGATCGCCTACTTTTACTATTTTCATGGTGTTGGTATGACCCGTTTGACCGATTGCTTCTCCGACGGTCATCACAATCAAATCTCCCACATTCACCATTTTCAAACGCACCAACTCGTCTTCCGCATTGCGCAAAGTTTGCGAATGGTCTTTGGAAGAATCGTTGAACGAAATCGGATGAACACCACCGAATAAAGTCACTTTGCTGAGTGTCGCGGCAACCGGTGTCATGGCAAAAATCGGCACGCCACCGTTGATGCGCGACATCCACAATGCCGTCGAACCGGACTGCGTCAATGCCACGATCGCTTTGACTTTGAGATGCGTTGCCGCATATAAAGCCGACAT
>JBAVPP010000345.1:0-2248 GCA_049693175.1 Gallionella sp.
CTATATGCGTGTCATCACGATAATTCTTTTAGTCATTCTGCTCCTGCTCCAGTACCCGCTGTGGCTGGGCAAAGGCGGCTGGCTGAAGGTGTGGGACATGCATCATCAAGTTGCCGAGCAACAGCAAATCAACGCGCAAACCCAAACGCGCAACGCCGTATTAGATGCCGAAGTGCGCGACCTCAAACAAGGCACGGCCGCCATCGAAGAACGCGCCCGCAGCGAGCTAGGCATGGTCAAACACGACGAAGTTTTTTATCAGATTTTGGATAACGCCAGCGCACCGAAAATTGCGCAACCTGTCTCGGCGGTATCGGGTGTGATTCAGCATTAGTGTAGGGTGCAATGATGATTGCGCCCTACGGCACTGCTCAATTTTGGTAAGGGAAAATCACAAATGGTTAGCGAAAGGACAGGCAGCAAGAAAGAAGCGATGAGGAAGAAAGCATTAGGTGAGCTTGGCGAGTTAGTCGCACTTAAAACACTTGTCGATAATGGATTTGAAAAAATATCGCATCTAAATGATACCAAGAGAAGGAATTATCCTTTTGCGGATTTGCTTGCAGAAAAAGAGGGTAAAAAATATGCGATTAGCGTCAAAGCTAGAAATAAGTTTCAGAAGAATGACACGCTCAATAATAGATACAATTTAAAGCAAACGCATGTTGCGAAAGTTGAAAAAGAACTGCTTGCCGAAGCCTATTGGATGGCGATTCCTTTCGATAAAAATTCATATTCGGTTCGCTTCGGAGCTGTTGTGGAACTCAAGGACGCAAGTGGAAGACCGTTGAGTGGAATCCCAATGGGGGAAAACTGTTCTTATGGAGTAGAGTTGGTAAAAGATAAACTCCACTACTTTGATTTTAGTTTCTTTACAAACCAGAATTAAGCGACTGCAGACTGAGCGAGAATACCGTACTCATTTTTCAAATGAGTTTCAATTTTGCGCCACCGAGCGCGATTTTATTTTTTTTCTCCCGCAAACCGTTGCACCACCAGACACGCGACCATGTCGCCTTCGACGTTTACGACGGTGCGCAGGGTGTCTAGCGGTCTATCGATAGGCAACAAGATGGCAACGGCCTCGACGGGCAATCCGACCGATTGCAGCACCATTGCCACCGTGACCATGCCCGCGCTGGGGATGCCGGGCGCGCCGATGGCGGCGACCATGGCGGTGAAACACACCACTAATTGCTGCACCAGATTGAGCTCTATGCCCGCGAGGTTGGCGACAAAAAGTGCCACGGCAGCTTCGTAAAGTGCGGTGCCATCCATATTGAGATGCGCGCCCAGCGGCACGACGAAGCGGGTGATGCTGGGGCTGACGTGCAGATGTTGTTCGGTGCAGCGCAAGGTCAGCGGCATGGTCGCGGAACTGGAGCTGGTAGCGAACGCGGTAATCAATGCTTCGCGCGCGCCGCGAAAAAATTTCAAAGGCGAGACGCGCGTGGTGAGATACAAAATCAGCGGCAATACCACTAAGCCATGAAACAGCGTTGTGCCCATAATCACCGCGATAAATTTAATCAGCGTGAGCAGCAGCGCGGTGTCTTGCGTGGCAATGAGTTTTGCCAGCAACGCCAAAATGCCGAGCGGCGCGATAACCATGATCCAACCGACGATGAGCAGACTCAGCTCGAATAATTCCTGTATCAGATTTTGCACATTGCGATAGCGTTCGCCGCCCACCACCAGCGCGATGCCAAGCAATAGGGAGAACATCACGATGGCGATGATGTTGCCCTGCGCCAGCGCGGCGAAGGGATTGATGAACAGGTTGTGCAAGAACTGCGCGAAGAATTCGCCCAAGCTCATTTGCGTGGCGTTGATGCTGTGCATCGCGTCATGGAACATCGCCAGATTTAAGCCGCTGCCGGGCGCGAAAATATTTTGCGACGCGATACCTATGGTCACCGAAATCGCCATGGTGGACAGCGAAAAAATCACCGTGGCAATCCACACGCGATGCAGTTGTTGATGGGCGCGCAGATTGGCAATGCCGACCACGATAGATGAGAACACCAGCGGCACCATCACCATCTTGAGCAAGTCGATGAACACGCCGCCAATCAGGCCGCTGAGGTAAATACCGTTATGCGTCGCGCCGCTGTCTTTATGCGCCGTCATCCATAAGCCCAGCGCGATACCGAGGACTGCGCCGATGACGATGCGGGTATTAAGAGAAGTTTTTTTCACGCTGTTTATTTTTATTTAAGAAACCACATTCATGCCACAGGGGCAACAG
>JBAVPP010000346.1:0-2146 GCA_049693175.1 Gallionella sp.
GCGAAAGCCTTGGCGTTGTTGGGCGATTCGGTGACTACCGATCACATTAGTCCGGCGGGCAGCTTCAAACCGACCACACCGGCGGGACAATATTTGCAGACGCATCAAGTCGCAGTCAAAGATTTCAACAGCTACGGCGCACGACGCGGCAACCATGAAGTGATGATGCGCGGCACGTTCGCCAATGTGCGCATCAAGAATTTGATGCTGCCCGCCAAAGCAGATGGCACACGCGTTGAAGGCGGTTACACTTTGTACAACGGCGAGCAAATGGCAATCTACGATGCTGCGATGAAACACATCGCGGCTGGCACGCCGACGGTGATTTTCGCCGGTGAAGAATACGGCACAGGTTCATCGCGTGATTGGGCGGCAAAAGGCACGCAGTTGCTGGGCGTGAAGGCGGTCATCGCAAAATCTTACGAGCGCATCCACCGCAGCAATCTGGTGGGCATGGGCGTGCTGCCTTTGCAATTCAAAGGCAGCGACGACTTGACGAGCTTGCATCTGACCGGCGACGAAAGTTTCGACTTGATAGGCATAGATGGCAATCTGCTTCCGCAACAAGATGTGACGCTCACCATCAGCCGTCGTGATGGCAGCAAAAAAAATGTTGCGTTGCTGCTGCGTATCGATACGCCCATTGAAGTCGATTACTACCGCAGCGGTGGCATCCTGCCTTATGTTCTGCAAGAGTTAATCAGCCGATAAATTATTCAAACTTTATCCCGGTGGCTTAGTCATAAGCCACCGCTTTTTTATTTAGGAAACCGTATGAATCTTCACAAACACACCCTGCTCGTCGCCATAATTTGCGCGGCTTTTCCCGCGCTCGCAACGGCTGCGGGGGGATATAACGATGGCAATGAAAACGTCGTGGAACAAACTTTGCCTGATGCGGGTTGGAGTATGGGCAGCGCGCGTGTCACGCTCGGTATGGGGCTGGTGGATGCGACGCGTTACGTCGGTTCAAATGAGCGGCGCGTCCGTTTAATGCCCTTGCTCAACGCGACTTGGGGTAACGGTTGGTTCGCCGGTTTTCCGCGCGGTGTCGGCTATAACTTTTCCACGGATCCGCGCCTCGAATATGGTCTGCGTCTGGGTATCGATATGGGGCGCAGAGAAAATGTTTCGCCCGCGTTGAACGGTTTGGGCGACATCAATCCGCGCCTGGAACCGGGTGGCTTTGTGAATTATTCCCTGACACAACGACTGCGTTTAACCACAGGTCTGCGCTACGGTTCCGGGCGTGACAGCCAAGGCGAATTATTGGATATGGGTTTGCATTACACTCAGCCACTGGCTGAAAATCAATCGCTCACTTTAGGTGTCGCCACGACTTACGCCAACAGCAATTACATGCAGAGTTTTTATGGCGTAACGGCGGCACAATCGGCCACCAGCGGCTATAAAGTTTACACACCGGGTGCGGGTATGCGCGAAATGGATTTGTCCGCCAGTTATCGTTATAAAATTGATCGCCAATGGTCGCTGCTCACCGGCGCGACGTTGGGCAAACTCGGTAGTTCGGTCACGGCCGCGCCCATGACCCTAAGCAATGCTCACAACTCGGTTTATGTGCAAACCAATTACACGTTTTAATCCGTAATATCCGTTAGTAACTGTTCCAAGCGATCCCGCCCCGCCGGGGTCGTCATCACCATCAACACGTCTTTTTCTTCCAACACATGACTCGCTACCGGATTGAATTTCCACTCGCCCTGACGTTGCACCGCAAGCACCAGACAATCCTGGTTGCTCTGGTATAGCACACTTAAAGTTTGCCCCGCCAAATGATCAGGTATGGTCGCTTCTTCCATGCGCAAATTTTCGTCGGTCTTGAGCATGTCATCCAAAAACGACACCACATGCGGGCGCACCATTGCCGACACCAGACGCAGTCCGCCGGTAAAGTCGGGAGAGACGATTTCATCCGCACCGGCACGGCGAGTTTTGTCCGCGTTTTTCATGTCATGGCAGCGCGCGATAATACGCAACTTGGGATTTAATTGGCGCGCGCTCAAACAAATCACCAGATTCATAGTATCGTCGTGTGCCACGGCGAATATGCCACGCGCGCGTTCCACACCGGCGGCAATCAGCACATCGTTGTCGGTCGCATCGCCGACCAAATAGAGTTGATCGG
>JBAVPP010000347.1:0-5202 GCA_049693175.1 Gallionella sp.
GAGCAGCAAAGCTGCGAACCCTTCTCCCTTCCACCCTTCTCATTCTTATGGAAAACCCTCGCGCATCGTCACCGCGCTGCAAGTCATGCTGGACGGGCCTTTGGGCGGTGCGGCCTTCAACAACGAATTTGGTCGTCCGAATCTCACCGGCTATTTCCGCACTTTTGAAGAAAATGTTAGCGGCGAAATGCGCGGTTATCACAAGCCCATCATGTTGGCGGGCGGTGTGGGTAACATCGCCGCGATACACACGCATAAACATGATCTGCCAGTTGGCGCGCTGGTGGTGCATCTGGGTGGGCCGGGTATGTTGATCGGACTGGGCGGCGGCGCGGCATCGAGTATGGACACCGGTAGCAATGCTGAGAATTTGGACTTCGATTCGGTGCAGCGCGGCAACCCGGAAATGCAGCGTCGCGCGCAGGAAGTCATCGACCGCTGCTGGCAGTTGGGCGCGGAAAATCCGATTCTTTCCATCCATGACGTGGGTGCGGGCGGTATGTCGAACGCCTTGCCGGAGCTGGTGCACGGCGGCGGTCGCGGTGCGAATTTCGAGCTGCGTAAAATTCCTTTAGATGAAACTGGCATGTCGCCCAAACAGATTTGGTGTAACGAATCGCAAGAGCGTTATGTGCTGGCGATTGCGCCGGAACGCTTGGAACAATTCCGTGAATTTTGCGAGCGTGAACGCTGTCCATTTTCAGTGGTTGGCGTGGCGATAGCGGACGACAACCTTATCGTGCGCGATGATGAATTTAACAACGATGCGGTGAATATGCCGCTGTCTGTGTTACTTGGTAAGCCGCCCAGAATGACGCGCAATGTGGTGCGTGAAACGGCGCGTTTAAGCGCGTGCGATATAGGCAAAATGGAGTTGAGCGATGCCGTGCAACGCGTGTTGCGCCTGCCTTCCGTGGCGAACAAAACTTTCTTGATTGCTATCGGTGATCGAACCGTAGGCGGTATGACGGCGCGCGATCAAATGGTCGGTCCCTGGCAAGTGCCGGTGGCAGATGTGGCGGTGACGCTGATGGGTTTCAACACCCATAAAGCCGAAGCGTTTGCACTCGGTGAACGCACGCCGCTGGCGTTGGTGAACGCGCCCGCGTCGGGTCGCATGGCGGTGGGCGAAGCCTTGACCAACATCGCGGCGGCGCGCATCGAAAAAATCGGCGACATCAAATTGTCGGCGAACTGGATGGCGGCGGCGGGACATCACGGCGAAGATGCCGCGCTGTTCGACACCGTGCGCGCGGTCGGCATGGAATTGTGTCCGCAACTGGGCATCGGCATTCCGGTTGGCAAAGATTCCATGTCGATGAAAACCGTTTGGAAAGAAGGCAAGCAAGATAAATCCGTCACTGCGCCGCTGTCCCTCATCATCACCGCGTTCGCGCCGTGTCCCGATGCGCGCGACACGCTCACGCCGCAGTTGTCCGCATATCTCGATACCACGCTGTTGCTCATCGATCTGGGACACGGCAAGAACCGCATGGGTGGCTCGGCATTGGCGCAGGTTTACAAACAAGTCGGCGATGTCGCACCTGATGTCGATGATGCGGCGATGCTCAAAGCGTTCTTCGAGTTGATACAAGAATTGAATGCGGCCGGCACACTGCTGTCGTATCACGACCGCTCCGATGGTGGCGCGTTTGTGAGTTTGTGCGAGATGGCTTTCGCGTCGCATATTGGACTGAATATCATGCTGGACGAAATGCACGGCGACACACTGCGCGCTTTATTCAACGAGGAGTTGGGTGCGGTCGTGCAAGTGCGTAATCGTGATGTGCAACACGTGTTGCAATTGGCGACCGACGCGGGCTTAAAGAGCGTGCAAAAAATTGCCACGCTGAACGAAACAGGCAGAATAGAAATCACACGCAACGGCGAAAATCTTTACTCTGAAAATGCCGCGCACCTGCAACGCATCTGGTCGGAGACCACCTATCAATTGCAAAAATTGCGCGACAATCCGGCGTGTGCGCAACAGGAATTCGACAATCTGCTGGATGTTGCTGATCCAGGTTTGCATGTCAAACTCACTTACGATCCGAATGTGAATCCGCACACTGCGCGTGCCGAATTAGTCGAAGGTCGAGCCGTATTGACCCGACCAAAAATCGCTATTCTGCGCGAGCAAGGTGTCAACGGCCAAGTGGAAATGGCGGCGGCATTTGACCGCGCTGGATTCGCCACCGTCGATGTGCATATGAGCGACATCATCAGCGGTCGCGTCAAACTTGCCGACTTCAAAGGTGTGGCGGCGTGCGGCGGATTCTCTTACGGTGACGTGCTGGGCGCGGGCGAAGGTTGGGCGAAATCCATCCTGTTCAACAACCGTGCGCGTGATGAATTTGAAGCGTTCTTCCAACGCAACGACACCTTCGCTTTAGGCGTGTGCAACGGTTGCCAGATGATGAGCAATCTGCACGAAATTATTCCCGGCGCGGAACATTGGGCGCACTTCGGACGCAATCAATCCGAGCAATTCGAGGCGCGTTTCGTGATGGTGGAAGTGCAACAATCGCCGTCGATTTTGTTTGAGGGTATGGCGGGTAGTCGTATGCCTATTGTGGTCGCGCACGGCGAAGGATATGCGGATTTCGGCAACGCCGCGAAACTCAAAGCCGCGCAACCTTTAGTGTCGTTGCGCTATGTGGATAATCGCGGCAACGCGACCGAAACCTATCCGCTCAACCCCAACGGTTCGCCGCAAGGCATCACCGGCTTGACCACGCCGGACGGCCGTTTCAGCATTATGATGCCGCACCCCGAACGCGTGTTCCGCGCCGTGCAAAATTCCTGGTATCCGAGCGACTGGCAAGAGAACGGCGCGTGGTTGCGCATGTTTCAGAATGCACGGAAGTGGGTGGGGTAAACAGGCAGTCGCAAAACTACAGATGAAGCAACTAGCCATTCGACTTAGCTATCTCAATACAACATATTACGCCCTACGCGGACTGCCCAAACGTACCTCATACGTTATTGAAGCGTTCTCGCCAGCCGGAAGCCTATACTGATGAACCGTTCATCAGGGGGATAAATATCGTGGTCGATGTCGCTCAAATAATCCGTGCCGTCACTCCAAGAGCCGCCTCGGAAGGAGCCTCCTCTGAACGCACGCCTATTACCATCTTCGTTTTGCGCCCAGTTTTGCATCCATTGCCTCACATTACCGATCATGTCATATAGGCCGTATCCGTTGGCTTGTTTTTGGCCTACAGGATGCGTAGTGCTATTACTGTTTTTGTCATACCAAGCCACTCTATCAGGGTTATCACTTCCGCAATATTGTGTTGAACTACCACCGTAGCAAGCATATTCCCATTCTTCCTCAGTCGGAAGGCGGTATTGCTTGCCAGTCTTTTGATTGAGTTTGGTGAGAAACGCCTGAATGTCATTCCAACTCACATATTCAACTGGGCAAGTGTCGCCACAACCTCTGAATCTGCTGGGATTTCTTCCCATCACCGCACGCCATTCAGCTTGGGTCACATCATACTTGCCCATTTCATAGTTCTTGCCGGGGATACGAATCATCTCAGGGTTAATGACAGCTTCGGGCATTTTTTGGGCTTCTTCTACGGCGGAGATAACAACAGCCGAAGAAGCAGGCACACCGACGTGTTTTTTGAGCAGGTCGAACCAGCCGAATTCGTTGCAAGCATTACAGTTGAGCGTATTGTGAAATTCGGTATTGATTGCATCAAATCTAGTTCGTGCAAATAGACTGTCCGTTTCCTTATTCGAGCAATCAGAGGCAATTCCAATTCTATCAAGTATCAGTGCTGTATCACATTTCCGCAGAATGACTTCTGCAACCGGATCGCCGAGGTCAACAGCGTGTTTTAGAATTGGAATCCAAGTACGGTTAAAATCTGCAATTGCGAGCTTAGTACCCGCGTCTAGATTATTTTGCAACGTCGCGCATTTTTTTAATTCCAGATCGTATTCTTTCTGTTTAGAACGCTTGTACTCAATGCGTTCTTTCTTGGTCTTGATGGTTGGTGGCACTTCATCGTCACGCTCAGCCGCACAATCAATACCTAGTGGAGCGGCATCCTCAATATCCTGCCTAAACTCTTCTAGTTGAACTACGTCGAGCCACCCTGGAGCTCGGACTGAACTCGAAGCGGCTGTAATACCTGATACGGAAGAAACTTCAGATGCCGCAATAACAGACGAAGTCGTCATAACGCCTGATGAAACGACTGGTGTGTTCGTCACCAATTGTTTGGCATCTAACTTTTCTGAATTTCTATCAGAGCAGGCAACCAAGGACAACATCACTATTGTCAAAAATATCCGCATTGAATTATTACCTCTAGTATCAAATTCATTATGAGAGTCCAAGCTTAATTATTTAACATTTGACTTATTTTTCCGCAAACAAATCATCCAGCGGATTTTTCCCCGCGCTCGCATTTCCTGAAACTTTTTTCACGGTGAACTCTTCTTCGATGTTGTCGCGATAAAAAATCCAAGCTGCGCCGGAGGTGCTGAGGCGTTGCCAAAGGTCCGCGCTGACGTTGTGGTGTTGCAGCGTG
Source organism: Gallionella sp. (assembly GCA_049693175.1). Taxonomy (GTDB): domain Bacteria; phylum Pseudomonadota; class Gammaproteobacteria; order Burkholderiales; family Gallionellaceae; genus Gallionella. The sequence continues at coordinate 4,548 of JBAVPP010000347.1, forward strand.
TCACCGTTGTCGAGTTGCACTTGCAAAATACGGGCGCGGGCATCGTAGCCGATGGCGCGGAGTTTGCCGGAGTTGAGCTTTTTCATTTCCATGATGGCATCTCTTGAGTGCGGCGGTGCGCCGCGAGTGGCTGGGACTTTAGGGAGTTCGCCTAGCACTGTCAATGGGTCGTATGGGTATAATGCGCACCTTTGTGCGGCGGAATTTGCAGCTGCAATGCCTGTTAGTTATTGCGCCTTTATCAATCAAACATGAACGTCAACGGACACCCTCAACGCACCATCTGGACGACTGCCGACAACACGGCGGTGGAGATTATCGACCAGACCAAACTGCCGCATGAATTCGTCACGGTGCGGCTGGAATCCATGCGCGATGCGGAGCGTGCGATACGCGAGATGCAGGTGCGCGGTGCGCCGCTGATTGGTGTGACGGCGGCATATGGTGTGGCGTTGTCTATGCGCCATCACGCGTCGGATGCGGCGTTAAAAGCGACGTGCGATATGTTGCTTGCGGCGCGTCCGACGGCGGTTAATTTGCGTTGGGGTGTGGAACGTATGCGAGCTTTACTTGCACCGCTTGCGGCTGAACAACGTGCTGCTGCGGCATGGCGTGAAGCCGCGCTAATTGCCGAGGAAGATGTGCAAATCAATCG
>JBAVPP010000348.1:0-4688 GCA_049693175.1 Gallionella sp.
CTACCTATATATCCAGCATTAGTGCGAAATAGACGAATAATATCGACGCAAAAGACGAAGCGTAAAGCTGAGTGCGCAACTGTGACTTGACGACCGATAGATTAGTATATGATAATATGCAGGTTGATTTCCCCCCAACGACTTAACCACAAAAAAGTAAGTTTTGACCGCCCCCTCTTTTAGAGGGGCTTTTTTTAGATACAGCAAGCCTTGAGCTTTTCGTCTGTTAAGAACATCTTGGCGAATAGTCAGCAAACAAATTTTTAATATAGGAGCATATCCGTGCATCTCACCCCCCAACAACTCGTTGCTGAAGCCAAGTTACAAATTTCCGAAATCGACATTGTCACTGCGGCCCAACATATCAAGGCTGGAATAACGGTGATTGATGTACGTGAGCCTGCTGAGTTTGATGCCGCTCATATTGCAAATGCAGTCAATATCGCTCGCGGCGTAATCGAATTTAAAACCACCGATCATCCTGCATTGGCAAATCGAAGTGCTGAAATCATTCTTTATTGCAAAACGGGAGGAAGGTCTATGCTGGCCGCGCTCAACTTGCAACGCTTGGGCTATACCAATATTCTTTCTTTGACTGGTGGATTTGATGCGTGGGATAAACATCATCAGGCTATCGCCAAAGACGATACCGATTTTGGAGGCTAATTTTCGGGTATCAAAATCAGCCACAGATAACCATGTAACTTTTGTAACGACGTGACGGACTGCGGCTAAAACTTGTCCAGCAAATTTTAGCCGGCCTCACCAGATTCATTTTTCACCACTCGCATCTCCACACCCGCCTCACCTACGCCCGATTGAAAATTGGCGGCGATCACGCCGGGCGCACACACCAATTCCTCACCACAAAATAACAGTGGCGCGCGGTCACGCAACCAAGGCGGGATGTGTTGTTCTTGCATGAGGTTTTTTAACGTGCGGGTCGTGGCACTGGCACGGGGTTTGAGCACTTCGCCACCTTGCCGAAAGCGCAGCGTGACCGGTGCGGAGCGCAACTTGGCGAGACTGATGCCGCGACCTTGTGATAACTCAAAATCTATGCGCGCATCCAGTGCCACCCAAGGCAATGACACTTCATTTTCCCAAACCAATTTCAATGCCGCGTCGAAATCCGGCAAGGCTGGCAACACATAAACCGCGCCCTGATAACGACGCACTTGCCAACCGGAAAATTCCACGCAAACGTTGGCATCGTCACGCGCATGGATGAGTTGCTGCAACATGTCATCGAGCTGCACGGTTTGCGGCATGGACGCGCCGCGTGTTTGCAAAAAATAACGCAGCAAATTTTTAGCGCGCGTCACGCTCAGATTTTTAAGCGCGGCGATTTGCAAGGTATCGTCGTGCATCGCGCTGACCGCGTCGAGTTGCGCAAGCTCATCCAGCAACTCGCTTGCCTCGGCGAAATGCTGCGCGCTGCGCGTCAACGTCTGGCGATACGAGGGGAATTTCTCGTTCAGAATCGGCAAAATCTGATGACGTAAAAAGTTGCGCGGATAGCTGTCGTCGGCGTTGCTTTCGTCTTCTATCCAAGACAGATGATGGGTTTGGGCATACGCCACAATTTCGGCTCGCGTGTAGTGCAACAATGGTCGCAGCCACAGCGTTCCGCGGCGTGCCAACATGGGCATCGCACTCGCACCGCGCACACCGGAGCCGCGCAATAGCTGCAACAACACTGTCTCCGCCTGATCGTCGGCGTGATGCGCCAACACCAAAAAATCGCGCGCATATTTGGCATACGCCGCATAGCGCAACTGCCGAGCGGCGGCCTCTATACCTCGCTCGCGCAACGGTTGTATATCGACACGCTCAAGGTAAAAAGAAAGCTTGTAGTCGGCGCAAAGCTGCTCGCAAAAATCTGCCCATTCGTCAGCATGAGGGCTGATGCCATGATGCACATGCAGCGCGGAAAGCTGCCAGGAAAAGCGCGGCGCGAATTGATGCAGGAGATGCAATAGCACCACGGAATCGACACCGCCGCTGAACGCGACGAGCACCGAGCTATGCGGGGGAATCAGCGTTGCCAATTGCCCCGCGAGGCGATGAGCAAGGTCAGCCGAGTTCGACTTCCTTGAATTTTCCATAGCTCATCAGACGGTTGAAACGGTCTTGCAACAGCGTCGCCGTCGGTTTGTTTTGCGCGGTTTTAAGCGCGTCTTGCAAGGCTTTTTTCACGCTTTGCATGGTGGCAGGATAGTCGCGGTGCGCGCCACCCAAAGGCTCGCTGATGATTTTGTCGACCAAGCCCAAAGCCTTTAGACGTGTCGCCGTGATGCCTAGTGTTTCCGCCGCTTCCGAAGCTTTAGACGCGCTCTTCCACAAAATAGACGCGCAACCTTCCGGCGAAATCACCGAGTAGGTGCTGTATTGCAACATCAACAACGCGTCGCCGACCGCCACCGCCAGCGCGCCGCCCGAACCACCTTCGCCAATAATGGTGCAAATGATAGGCACGCGCAGCTCGGTCATCTCGTACAGATTGCGACCGATGGCTTCGGACTGACCGCGCTCTTCCGCGCCCACACCGGGATACGCACCGGGTGTGTCGATAAAAGTCATCACCGGAATGCCGAATTTTTCTGCGAGATGCATCAAGCGCATCGCTTTGCGATAACCTTCGGGACGCGGCATACCGAAATTGCGGATGATTTTTTCTTTGGTGTCGCGGCCTTTTTGATGACCGATCACCATCACACTTTGACCGTTAAAACGCGCCAAGCCACCGACGATGGCTTTGTCGTCGGCATAATTGCGGTCGCCGTGCAGCTCCTCAAAATCGGTGAACAAATGCTCGATGTAATCCAGTGTGTATGGACGCTGCGGATGACGCGACACCTGCGAAATCTGCCATGACGTGAGTTTGGAATAAACCTCTTTGGTCAGTGCTTCGCTCTTCTTGGACAGGTTCGCGATTTCATCGGCGATGTCCAGCGTGGCATCATCCTGCATAAAACGAAGTTGATCTATTTTTTCTTCGAGTTCGGCAATCGAGTTCTCAAAATCCAGAAATGATATTTTCATATTTTCCCCATCCTTACTTTCCTGCTCGGAAAGCATTAAATCATGCCCGCAAAAAACGCGGCGCGATGATACTACAAACCGCTATAAACCGAAGAACCGTTTGACGGTTGCCAAAATCTCGTAATGCTGCTTGTGCATTTCATTGTGTTTGTTTTCTTCGTCGAGATTCTGCAAAGCCGAGTCCAGTTGGCTGCTGCGCGCAACCAACACTTGCGTGACTTCCTCGGCAATCGCGGGACGCGCCTGCATGACCGCTTCAAATGCCTCTTTGTCCAGGCGATAACACTCGACATCGGTTTTCGCAATCACCGATGCGCGCCGTGGCGCACCGGTCATCAAACTCATCTCGCCAAAAAAATCCCCCTTGCTCAGCACATTCAAAATGTGCCGGTCACCGGTTGCGGATTCCAGATATATCTCGGCTTCACCGTTGATGATAATGAACAACCAATGCTGATCGGGCGTGCCTTGTTTGGTAATGATATTGCCCTTGGCGAACGGCGCGTATTTCAAGCGGTTGGCAAGACTTTGCAACTCGTCCTCGCTCATTTGCCCAAACAAATCGACCCGTTTGAGGGTCTTGATGCGCAGAGCCAGTTCACGCTGTTGCACCGCCTCCTCGTACTTCTCGTTTTCTTTGATGTAATGGACATTCTGCTCTTCCACCGCCAGCTTGATACCGACACGTTCCAGCGCGGTATAAACGTGCCAGCGCACCGCCGCATCGGTCGGATCATCAATCGCCAAGTCGGTGAGCCAATAGCGCAAAGCATAGCGCGCGCAACCTTTGTCCATTTCCATTAACACACAACTGGGCGCGGGCGACTTCGCCACATTGTTAATTTCGGCTTGCAAAATCGCATCTTCCACCGCCGTCACCACCTTGGTCGGGGTGGTGTTGAGGTGCACGTTGAACCAGACCCAACGTCGCCATTGCACGGGCTGATCGGTGCGCCGCCCCAGCACCAGAAATTTATTCTTCATCAGCTGGCTGTTGGGAAACACCACGGTTTCCCAATTGCGTGTTTCCACCAATGTGGAACGCCAGCGTATATCGACCACACGCCCCACCACATCGTCGATTTTGATCCAGTCGCCTATGTCCACCGAGTTATCCAATTGCAAGGCCAGGCCGCCGAGAATATTACCCAGCGTGTCTTGCATGGCGAACGCCACCACCGCCGTCATCATTGCCGAAGTCGCGACGATGCTGCCCAAATCCAATCCCGCGAAACGCAGGCGCACCATGCCCCATGCGATATAGGCAACGATGACGAAGATATCTTCCGCGATGCGCGGCGGAGAAAGATGCGCGGCGGGCAACACCAAACGGAAAATCACCAAGCCCCACAGACGTATCAATGCGATACCGCCGCCGATGACAAACACTTCGCGTAGTGTGCCCGCAGCGGAAGCGAGCTGCATCGCGTACAACAAACTGCTGATGAATTGACCGAATAAACAGACTAAAAAAAACGCCAGCGTGTTGACGATGCTGCGACGCGCTTCTTTATGAAATTGGTACAACAAGAATGTGAGCGCGAGTCCCATGACGATGACCAGCAACGATTCCTCGTGCCAAAAGAACCCTATCGTCGTGTCCCAAAAACTCATCATTTCGCTCCTGTTCATCATCACGGGTG
>JBAVPP010000349.1:0-1993 GCA_049693175.1 Gallionella sp.
CGAAACGACCGGGGCGCAACAGTGCGGCATCCAGCACATCGGCGCGGTTGGTCGCGGCAATCACGATTACGCCGGACACGCCCTCAAAACCATCCATTTCCACCAGCAATTGATTGAGCGTTTGTTCGCGTTCGTCATTACCGCCGCCCATGCCCGCGCCGCGATGCCTGCCGACCGCGTCGATCTCGTCGATGAAAATAATGCAAGGCGATTGCTTTTTGGCTTGTTCAAACATATCGCGCACACGTGACGCGCCGACACCGACGAACATCTCAACGAAGTCCGAACCGGAGATTGAGAAAAATGGCACTTTCGCTTCACCCGCAATCGCGCGTGCCAGCAATGTTTTACCCGTACCCGGATTACCGACCAGCAACACGCCGCGCGGAATACGTCCGCCCAAGGATTGGAATTTGGAAGGGTCGCGCAAAAAATCGACCAGCTCAAATACTTCTTCCTTGGCTTCGTCGCAACCCGCCACGTCGGCAAAAGTGACGCGCTCTTTGCTTTCATCCAATTGGCGCGCGCGTGATTTGCCAAACGAGAACGCGCCACCTTTGCCGCCGCCCTGCATCTGGCGCATGAAGAACACCCAAACGCCTATCAACAACAACATCGGAAACCAGGACACAAAAATACTCATCAGGAAGGACTGTTCTTCTTCCGGCTTGGCTTCGATTTTCACGCCGTTTTTCAGCAAATCGGAAACCATCCAAAGATCATTCGGTGCGTAACTGATGAGTCGCTTGCCATCCGTGGTGGTGGCTTTCAAAGTGCGGCCTTCTATGGTGACCTTGGCGACATGACCCGCCTTCACTTCCTCAAGAAATTGCGAATAATCTAGCTGACCTTGCGCTGCCGTCTGCTGGTGATTATTGAATTGATTGAACACGGTCATCAGCACCAAAGCGACAACCAACCACACAGCAACACTCTTAAAATTATTCACGATTATTCCTTAATCAACCCCGATTCAAACACCGAGGACTAGCATTAAACTATGGTTTGAGCTATTACTCAAGCGACCCGCTAAATTATGCCGCTCGCCAGCAAATACACTTCGCTACTTCGGTCGCGTGATGCTTTGGGTTTGCGCGAGGCGACTTTGACGAATCGGCCGCGCATCGCTTTCAAATACGCCTCGAAGCCCGCCCCCTGAAAGACTTTGACTAAGAAGTGTCCATCCGCCTGCAAATGTTCGAGTGCGAATTCCATCGCCAGTTCCGCAAGATACATGGCTCGCGCTTGGTCAGCGGTCAGAACACCGCTCATATTGGGTGCCATATCGGAGATTACAAGCCCCACTTGCCTGCCAGCCAATAATTCCTGCAACTGTTTGAGCACAGACTCCTCGCGGAAGTCACCCTGAATAAAATCCACCCCCGGAATGGGGTCTAGCGGCAGCAAGTCCAGCGCGATGACTTTACCGGCACGCCCCGCTTCACGCGCCGCAATCTGCGACCAACCGCCGGGCGTTGCGCCCAGATCAACCACCACCATACCCGGTTTGAACAAATGGTCTTTTTCGTTGATCTCCAGCAGTTTGTAAGCGGCGCGCGAACGATAGCCATCCTTCTGCGCCATTTGCACATAAGGGTCGTTGACATGCTCGCGCATCCATTGTTTGCTGGTTTTAGAAGGCTTCATCGTTTAGAATCCCTTCCTTAATTTTTGAAAGTCATTATGCTCACGCTCACCGTACCCGAACGCCTCGCCCTAAAAGGTCGCGCTCACTCTTTGAATCCAACCGTGATGATAGGCAATTCGGGCTTGACCGAGGCTGTGTTAAAAGAAATCGCGGCAGACTTAAAACGCCATGAGTTAATCAAGATACGCGTCATGGGTGACGACCGTGCGTTGCGTGAAACCATGTACACAGAAATCTGTACCCAACTGAACGCCGCTCCCGTACAACACATCGGCAAAATCTTGGTGATCTATCAACCCAACCCCGAAGCGAAATTGATCGAAATCAAAAAAATGCCGCGCCACA
>JBAVPP010000350.1:0-3595 GCA_049693175.1 Gallionella sp.
GTTCGCGCCGCACACAAAATCGCCCATCGCGGCGACGGTGCGATCGGCAATCACGCGCACTTTGCTGCGGTCAATTCCAACTGGCCCTAAAAATCCCGCCGGGCAATTAAAGAATTCTCGTAGCTCATCTTCACGCGCAAAACGAAAATCATTCAAACCATTTAACTTACTGACTTTCACTTCGTTGAGCGAGTGATCGCCGCGCAGCAACATAAGGTGCAGCTTGTCGTTTGCCACCAGTGCCAGCAGTTTCACCGTGCGTTGCAAAGGAATGCCCAGTAGTTCGGCAACTTGCTCGCAAGTGGTTTGTTTGGGTGTGTCCACATTGCGCATGGTTTCAGTCGCGGCGGCGCGTGCGGCCAGTGGTGGCAAGGCTTGCGCCAGTTCCACATTCGCCGCGTAATCGGAAGTCGGGCAAAACGCCAGCGCGTCTTCACCGGAATCTGCCAGCACATGAAACTCGTGCGAGCCGCTGCCGCCGATTGCACCGGTGTCGGCTGCCACGGCGCGGAATTGCAATCCTAAGCGCGTGAAAATGCGGCTGTAAGTTTGATACATCACGGCATAAGTTTTTTCCAAACTGGCAAAATCGGCGTGAAAAGAATAGGCATCTTTCATTAAAAATTCGCGGGCGCGCATCACACCGAAACGCGGGCGTACTTCGTCGCGAAATTTGGTTTGGATTTGATAAAAATTAACCGGCATCTGGCGATAACTTTTAATTTCGCGGCGCGCGATGTCGGTAACCACTTCCTCATGCGTCGGGCCAAAGCAAAATAAATTGTTATGGCGGTCGGTAATTTTTAACATCTGCGGGCCGAATACTTCCCAGCGTCCGGTCTCTTGCCACAGCTCGGCGGGTTGCACGGCGGGCATCAATAATTCTATCGCGCCGCTGCGATTCATCTCTTCGCGGACGATGGTTTCGACTTTACGCAAAGCGCGCAAACCCAATGGCATCCAAGTGTACAAGCCGCTGGATAATTTTTTGATATAGCCTGCGCGTACCATCAGTTTATGGCTGGGCAACTCGGCTTCGGCGGGAGCTTCTTTTTGGGTACTGATGAAAAATTGGGAAACGCGCATGATTCGGAATTCGATTCGTAAAAAACGGGGACGGGATTCTACCGCGTATGCGCGAAACTCGGTATCTTTGCGGTGGAGGTGCTTTCCATAACAGGCGAAGTATGAAAGAATCCGCGCATTGAAAATTAACCAGTAGAGTTGCACATGATAGACCGAGACGGCTATAGACCGAATGTCGGCATCATCATCACGAACGACAAGAATCAAGTGTTCTGGGGCAAGCGGGTCAGGCAACACGCGTGGCAGTTTCCGCAAGGCGGAATACAGCATGGCGAGAATCCGGAACAGGCGATGTACCGCGAATTGCACGAGGAAGTGGGCTTGTTGCCACAGCATGTGAAAATCCTCGGACGCACCCGCGAATGGATGCGTTATGAGGTTCCACAAACTTGGAACAAGCGCGAATCGCGTGGCAATTATCGCGGGCAAAAACAGATATGGTTCTTGTTGCGTTTGATGGGTCGTGATTGTGATGTGTGTTTGCGAGCTTGCGGACATCCCGAGTTTGATGCCTGGCGTTGGAATGATTATTGGCTGGACATTAGCGCGGTGATTGAATTCAAGCGCGAAGTGTATACACAGGCGTTGAACGAGTTGGTGCGCTATTTGCCGGAATCCAATAAACATGCCGTGCGCGGATGATAGAACATTTGAGTGAGATTTTTTAAGGAGTGTTTGCACCATGACTAAAGAGTATGCATTGTTAAAATCCACCCCGTTGAAAACCGGTTCGACTTTTGTTCGTCCCACGCAACAATTGCCGGAGCGCGTCAAGTTGTCCAGCCCCGCGTTGGAGGTGATGACTGACTTGACCAAGGTGTCGGTCATCAGTGTGCGTGCAAAAACTTCGATGGACAAAGCCAATGCCAAGATGATTCGTTACGGCGTGCGTCTGCTGTTGGTGCTGGACGATAACGATCAAGTTGCGGGTTTGCTGACTGCCAGCGATGTGTTGGGCGAAAAGCCGATGCACTTTTTGCAGAACATGGGCGGCACGCATGCCGACATCATGGTGCGTGACATTATGTCCACCCAGCGTGAATTGGAAGTATTGAACATCGCCGAAGTCAAAACCGCAGCGGTGGGCAACGTGGTCGCCAATCTGAAAAAAGCCGGTCGTCAACACGCGCTGGTCGTGGCGGAAGGCGCGGATGGCAAGCAAGCGGTATGCGGTTTGTTTTCGTTGACACAAATTGCCCGGCAACTCGGCGCGCAAGTGCAAACCTTCGAGCTGGCACGCACCTTTGCCGAAATCGAATCTGTCATTGCTCAGGCTTGATTTTTCCCACTCCATACGAATAAGGTCAGTCCATGAGCGTTTTGTCGCAACGTGTTTTTTTTGGTGCGTGTGTGTTTGCGCTGTCGGCCTGTTCGATGTTGGACCGGGAGCAAAATGCGGGGACTTTCTCCAGTGATAATGTGCTGCATGTCACTATGCCAGCGATGCTTTCCAAGCCGGAAACCAAGAGTGCCGCCGTGTTGCGCATCACGCCTTACATAGATCAGCGCGCGCAAAAAGACCACCGTTTGTTGGGCGAATTGGCTGTTCGCGTGTTTGGTCTGAGCGGTAACCAGCTGCTCATCGATCAAGATGTGGCGGGTGTCGTGACGAATTCGCTTAAACGCCAGTTTGTGAAAAATGGTTTTGAAGTGCAAGAAGGTGGCGCGACATCCGCTCCGACTTTTGAACTGTCCGGGACAATCAAAGAGTTGACACTGAACAGCAAAGACCGTGACGACATCAGCATCGCCGTCGAGACCAGCGTGAAAGATGTGGCAAGCGGTAAAGTGATTTGGACGGCCTTGGTCACGGAAAAAAACAACCGTTTTGCGGGAGTGTCGGGCAATACCAAAGGCGACCTGGTCGATTACTTGAATCGTGAGGTGCGCGTGGTCAGCGACAAGACCGTGGACGGAGTCAACACCTTGCTGATGGCGACTTACCCCGCCTTATTCAATCTCACGCCCGGAACGAAAACGATAGCTGGCGTAAAAGTTCTTACCGCGCCGCTTGTTGTACCCGTTCCTACTCCCGCGCCCATTGCTGTGCCGACTGCTGCCGAGGTGGCTCCCGCAACTAGCGCGACGACAGGCGTGTTGCTGGTGAGCAGTTTGCCGTCGCGTGCTAAGGTATATGTGGATGAGGTGTACTACGGTTTGACTCCCTTGCACCTTGATTTGGACGCGGGCGTGCATGGTGTGACGATCAAACAATCTGGCTACAAGAATGCGACAGAAAAAGTGTCGGTGCGCAAAGGTGAGCAAACCGAGTTGGAGTTACAACTGGAAAAATAAATACCGTGATACACAAAAAAGCCCGCTGAATGCGGGCTTTTTTGTTGTTTGCTCGTCGTAAAAACCAATCAAGTTGCCCGCAGATTACACAGATTCACGCTGATTAAAAACCGAATAAAATCTTTGTGAATCTGCGTAATCTGCGGAGCAAATAGTCGTTAATGTTTGCCGGTGCTGCCGAATCCGCCCGCGCCACGTTCACTCAGAGCAAATT
>JBAVPP010000351.1:0-2753 GCA_049693175.1 Gallionella sp.
ATATCACCGGTTTGTTCAGACGGCCGACTTCCTTGAGCAAGTCGAAGTTCTGCATGTTGCGCGTGCCGATTTGAATCACGTCCACATCGTATTCGAGGAAGGCATCAATCTGGCGCACATCCATCAATTCGGTGACGATAGGCAAATTATATTTGCCTGCCGCTTTGCGGAACATGTCCAAGCCTTCCACTCCCTTGCCTTGAAAAGCGTAAGGACTGGTGCGCGGTTTGAACGCGCCACCGCGCATCAAACGGCAACCCGCCTCGTGCACAAATTGCGCCGACAAATCCATTTGCTCTTGGGTTTCCACCGAACAAGGTCCGGCGATGATTTGAATCTGATCGCCGCCCAATTTGATACCGCCGATGTCGATGACAGTGTTTTGTTTATGCGATTCGCGCGACACGATTTTGTATTGTTTGGCGATATGCATCGCCGTTTCCACGCCCGGCAAAGTGGTGAACATTTCTTCGGTCAACGGACGTTCGTCGCCTATCGCGCCGATAACCGTGCGTTCGATACCGCGCGAGATATTCGCCTTCAACCCTGCCGTTTCCAAACGCTTTACCACCGCGCCGATTTGTTCATCGGTCACATCTTTGCCCATTACGATAATCATTACTGCTCTCCTAATATTTTTTTCAACGCATTCAAAAATTTTGTGTTCTCGGTTTCCAATCCTATGCTGACACGCAAATAATCCGGCATCGCGTAATTGGCAATCGGACGAACGATCACGCCTTCTTCGAGTAAGCGGCGGTAAATCCGCGCCGCGTTCACGACATGAAAACTGACAAAGTTTCCATATGAGGGAATGTAGCTTAAACCCAATGCAGACAAGCCTTGCGTGAGTTGTGTCATGCCGCGCTGATTCAACTCAAAAGTACGTTTTACAAAGTCGTCATCACCCAATGCCGCCGTCGCCGCCGCTTGCGCCATGCTGTTGACATTGAACGGCTGGCGCACGCGATTGATCATGTCCATCACCACCACATTGCCCAGCGCGTAACCGACGCGCAACGAGGCCAAGCCATATGCTTTAGAAAAAGTACGCGAGATGATGAGATTGGGAAATTCATGCAGCCAAGCCACGCTGTCGTAGCGATTTTCCAGCGGCAAATATTCGTTGTACGCCTCGTCCAACACCACCAAAATTTCCGCTGGCAAAGCGCGTAAAAATGCGTGCAATTTTTCGCCCGGAATAAATGTGCCGGTGGGATTATTCGGGTTAGCGATGAAAATCATTTTCGCGCCCTGCTTCACCGCCGCGGTATGCATCGCATCCAAGTCATGTCCGAAATCTTTGGCTTTGACGCTGATGCCTTTAGCCCCGACCGCCTGTGTTGCCAAGGGATAGACAGCGAAAGAGTGGTCCGAATAAACCGCTTTGTCGCCAACGGTTAAAAATGCGCGCGCCGCCAATTCCAATAAATCATTCGAGCCGTTGCCCAAAAAAACTTGCGCGATGTTCACGCCGTAACGCTGCACCAGCGCGGCTTTCAGCGCGTAGCCATTGCCGTCGGGATACAGACTGACCTCATCCAATGCGGCACGCGCGGCGGCGATTGCCAGCGGACTTGCGCCCAGTGGATTTTCATTCGAGGCGAGTTTCACGATGCCGGTGATACCGAGCTCGCGCTCTAATTCTGAAATCGGTTTACCGGGTTGGTAAGGAGCAATGGCACGGATGTAATCCGGTGCGAGTTCGGAGTAATTCATATCAATGTTGGTTTATTTGGCAACGTCAGTGCTGTTGGTTTTTTCAGAATTTGGGTGTTGCAATTTGTCACGTTCTGCTTGGTATTGGTCATACGGAATCGAATTATCGGCCGGCTTGGCAAGCGGATTAGCTATGGCCTCGCGCTGTTGCATTCCTTGGTAAAGATTGCGATACGGGTCGGCACAACCGGACAAAATAGTTAGGCTCAACACGGTGATGAGTGATAGTAATCTCATGTCAATTCGCCACCGGATACGAACCCAGCACTTTCACAAAAGCCGCAACCTGCTTGAGTTCGGCAAGCGCGGTAGCGACTTGTGTGTCGCATTGATGTCCGTCGATGTCCATATAAAAAACGTATTCCCACAAACCGGAACGACTGGGGCGAGATTCTAATTTAGTCATGGACACACCGTGTTTTGCCAAAGGTGCGAGCAACTCATGCACCGCGCCCGGACGGTTCGCGGCAGATAATACCAGCGAGGTTTTATCCGTTCCGGATGGCGCAACCTGCTGCTTGCCCAACACCAAAAAGCGCGTGGTATTTTTCGCGTCGTCTTCAATATTTTCCACACACACGGTCAAGCCGAAATGCGCCGCCGCTTGACTGCCCGCAATCGCCGCGCTGTTGGGATTTTCCGCTGCCAGTCGTGCCGCTTCTGCATTGCTGGACGCAGGAACACGTGCCGCGTGGGATAAATGCGCATTCAACCAGCCCTGACATTGGCCCAGCGATTGCGGATGCGAATACACAATTTTGATCTCACTCAATTCACAATGCTGCGCAAGCAAACATTGGTGTATAGGCAACATCACTTCGCCGCAAATCTGCAAATTACTTTGCATCAATAAATCCAGCGTGCGACCCACCGCGCCTTCGGTGGAATTTTCTACCGGCGCGACACCATAGTTCACGCTACCCGATTCCACCGCGCGGAAAATATCGTCGATATTGGCGCATGGCTCGCCCTGCACCGCGCTGCCAAAACGCTTCAACGTCGCGGCTTCAGTGAACGTCCCTTCAGGACCCAAA
>JBAVPP010000352.1:0-2483 GCA_049693175.1 Gallionella sp.
AGATTATTCATCTCGATATTGATCCTTCATCCATCGCCAAACGCGTCAAAGTTGATGTGCCTATCGTCGGCGAATTGAAGCCAGTGTTGGATGAGTTGCTCAAAGTGCTGCGCGCCAGCAAACAAAAACCTGATGCGAAATCGCTGGCCGACTGGTGGAAGCAAATCAAGGAATGGCACGTCAAAGGCGGCGGCTTGCGTTACAAAAAATCCACCGAAATTATCAAGCCGCAATATGTGATCGAGACGCTGTATAAAATTACCAAAGGCAATGCCTTTGTGACTTCCGACGTGGGACAGCATCAGATGTGGGCGGCGCAATACTACAAGTTTGATGAGCCGCGCCGCTGGATCAATTCCGGTGGTTTGGGCACGATGGGTTTTGGTTTGCCTGCCGCGATGGGTGTGCAACTTAAACATCCGAAAGCGACCGTCGCCTGTGTGACGGGCGAGGGCAGCATACAGATGAACATTCAGGAATTGTCCACCTGCAAACAGTTTCATCTGCCCATCAAAGTGCTGTCGTTGAACAATCGCTATCTGGGCATGGTGCGCCAGTGGCAGCAGTTTTTCCACGGCGACCGCTATTCGGAATCGTACATGGACGCGCTGCCGGATTTTGTGAAATTGGCCGAGGCGTATGGTCACATCGGGATGCGTATCGAAAATCCCGCCGATGTCGAACCGGCATTGAAAGAAGCGTTCGCGCGCAAAAAAGAATTGGTGTTTATGGACTTCCAAACCGACCCCAAAGAAAACGTGTTCCCTATGGTTCCCGGCGGCAAAGGCCTGTCGGAAGTCGTGTTGTCGGAGGACTTGTAATGCGCCATATTATTTCTGTGTTGATGGAAAACGAAGCGGGTGCGTTGTCGCGTGTGGCGGGGCTTTTTTCGGCGCGCGGTTATAACATCGAGTCGCTCACCGTCGCGCCCACCGAGGATGCGACGCTGTCGCGTATGACCATCGTGACGCGCGGCTCGGATGCGATCATCGAACAAATCACCAAACAGTTGAACAAACTCATCGACGTGGCGGCGGTGATGGATTTGAGCGAAGGCGAACACTTGGAACGCGAATTGATGCTGGTCAAAGTGCGCGCGCAAGGTTCGGCGCGTGAAGAGTTGAAACGCATGGCGGATATTTTCCGGGGGCGTATTCTGGATGTGACCGCCAACACTTACACCATCGAACTGACCGGCACACGTTCCAAGCTGGATAGTTTTTTGCAAAGCATAGAATGCAGTTTGATTTTGGAAACGGTGCGCACCGGAGCTTCCGGTATCGGACGTGGTGAACGCATTTTGAAGCTGTAAGTTTGGAAACAGTCATTAGACATTAGTCTCTAGCTCAGTAAACCCGCCGCGTTGCGAACAACACGAACTACCAACTATTTTTTTATATTTTTAACGAAAGAGAACGACATGAAAGTTTATTACGACAAAGACGCAGACCTCTCCTTGATCAAAGGCAAACAAGTGACCATCGTCGGTTACGGTTCACAAGGTCATGCACACGCGCAAAATTTGCGCGACTCCGGCGTGAACGTCACGGTTGCATTGCGCAAGAGCGGCGCGTCTTGGAAAAAAGCCGAAGGCGCGGGTTTGAAAGTTGAAGAAGTTGCGACGGCGGTGAAAAACGCCGATGTGGTGATGATTTTGTTGCCGGATGAAAATATTCCTGAAGTCTATAACAACGATGTTGCGCCTAACATGAAGGCGGGTGCGGCGTTGGCATTTGCGCACGGTTTCAACGTGCATTACAACCAAGTGATTCCTCGCGCCGATATCGACGTGATTATGATTGCGCCTAAAGGCCCCGGCCACACGGTGCGTTCCGAATATCTCAAAGGTGGCGGTGTGCCAAGTTTGATCGCGGTTTATCAAGACAAATCCGGCAAGGCCAAAGACATCGCGTTGTCGTATGCGGCGGCGAATGGCGGTACTAAAGGCGGCGTGATCGAAACGAATTTCCGCGAAGAAACCGAGACCGATTTGTTCGGCGAACAAGCGGTGTTGTGCGGTGGTGCGGTTGAGTTGGTGAAAGCCGGTTTTGAAACGCTGACTGAAGCCGGATACGCACCGGAAATGGCGTACTTTGAATGTCTGCACGAATTGAAATTAATTGTGGATTTGATGTACGAAGGCGGTATCGCCAACATGAATTACTCAATCTCGAACAACGCGGAATACGGTGAATATGTAACCGGTCACCGCGTGATTGCCGACCAAGCTCGCGCGGCGATGAAAGAATGTTTGACCAACATCCAGAACGGTAACTACGCCAAACAGTTTATTTTGGAAGGTCGTACCAACTACCCTGAAATGACCGCGCGTCGCCGTTTGAATGCTGAACATCCTATCGAAAAAGTCGGCGCGCAATTGCGTGGCATGATGCCTTGGATCACCAAAAATAAATTGGTTGATCAATCGAAGAACTAACAAACATGAAGGGGGAAGAGTTAAGGGGGAAGGGTAAAACCTTCGC
>JBAVPP010000353.1:0-3304 GCA_049693175.1 Gallionella sp.
GCCGCCGATGACGATAATCCAAAATGATCGAGATACCATTGACTTCTTTGTATTCATGTAACCCCCCTAAGTTATTAAAAATGCAGAACCAACTTGGAAACACAATCACCAAAATTTCACCAAACCACACCCACACAATTCAACATTGTTTTTAATATTTTCGTGCGCGCTGAAGTCAGATTGCGGCGAATGTTAAAGAGCATACCCGCAGCTTGTCAAGGGAATTGTCTACACACATTTGCTTGTCTCGACATTTCACTCGCATTTATACCCCGCCCTTATTAAAAATATCCTGCACAATCAAGACCGGAATTAACAATACATTCATCAACTGTGTGTCCATTCAATTCTCTCAAATAAATCTCTTCCAACAGTTTTACGCGGCTTTATAATCAAACTAGGGAAGCACCAGTCACATTTGTTTGATGCCTCCCCATAGCTTGCATTACTAATCAACACACTCATAGACAACAATGTCATCTAACCTACGCCAGCTGCTTATTGCTTTACTGATATTGATTCTGATAGGCTGCGGCAACGAAAATATTCCATCACCGTATCACGCCATCGATGTCTCATGGCAACACCCTCATGCCAATTTTGAACTGCTTGGCTTAGATGGCAAACCCCGTAATTTGGCTGATTTTAAGAGCAAGGTAGTCATACTGTTTTTCGGTTATACACATTGCCCCGATGTGTGTCCCACCACTTTGGCCGACTTAGCTCAAACCATGCGCTCGCTAGGTGACGATGCACGCCGTGTGCAGGTTATTTTTGTCACGCTTGATCCCGAACGCGACAACCCCGACATGCTATCCAAATTCGTTCCCGCCTTCGACTCATCCTTCATCGCGCTATACGGCTCCGCACCGGCAACCGCTCAAGCTGCCCAATCATTTGGCGTAAGCTACGCCAAACAGCCGGACAAGCACGGTGGATACACACTCGATCATAGCGATGGTATTTACCTGCTGGGCACTCAAGGGAAGCCACTGCTGCTTGCCCCGTACAATCAATCTACACAACTTTTGGAGGAGGACATCAGATTGCTACTTGCTACCGACAGGTAATGCATTAAAATTCTTTCACTATATACTGCTGGCGACGACTAATAGGCAAGGTTTCTTCGACCCCCTTGAGCTTCACCATCCACCCGCTCTCGTTCTCGTCGCCACCTTTTTGGAAGCCCACAATCGCCTCTTTGGCCACGATACAGTTCCTGTGTATACGCACAAAACGCATAGAAAATTCTTTTTCCAACGCGGTCAATGACTCTTCAATCAGATACTCACGCTCAGTGGTGCATACCGTAATGTATTTCAATTCGGCGCGCAAAAACAAAACCGTATCAACCGGCACAAGATGTATTTTGCCCCGCTCATGTATGGAAAAATGCTTGCGCGGTTCGGGCAACAAGTCACGCAAAACTTCGGTTTGAATCGGCACCGCATCACGTGCACGAGTAAGCGCATCGAACAATCTTCCCAATCGAATCGGCTTGAGCAAATAGTCTATCGCCCGCACTTCGAATGCCTTTATTGCGTAGGCATCATATGCCGTTGTGAAAATTATTACCGGCGGCTTGGCAAGTTTCTGTAGGTGCTGCGCGAGTTCAATGCCATCCATTTGTGGCATGCGTATATCCATGAGGACCACATCCGCAGGCGTTTCACTCAACTTGTCGAGTGCCTCTTGCCCATTCCCCGCTTCACCCACAATTTCCAAAGCAATTTGGTCGTTACAATCATGCAACAACTCGCGCAGCCGATTGCGTGCCGGCAATTCGTCATCGACGATGAACACCCGCAATGCCAGTTCTATCATATTCATAGTGCGTCCTCAGTCACGCAAGGTAAAGTGATTTCCACCCGATACAACTCTTTGGTATTTTCAACTTGATAGCTCGCTTCCACATCGAATAATAATTCCAATCGCTCGCGTATATTTTGCAATGCCATTTTATTTCCTGAGTGTTGCTGTGTTTTGGAAGCAGCGCATGGATTTTCAACTTTCAGATGTAATTCTTTTTCTGAAGAATATACCTTGATTTTGATACACCCTCCTGTCGGCAAGGATTCGATTCCATGGTACACCGCGTTCTCCAACAAGGGCTGTAACAACAACGGCGGAATCATCACGTTCACAGGCAAGTCACTGATGTCCCAATCCACACTCAATCGACTTCCCATGCGCAGCTGCTCTAGTGCCAAGTATTGACGGCTCAATTGAATCTCCTGACTCAACAACACCAAGTCACGCGCATCTATCATCGCCATGCGGAATAAATCTGACATATCTTCCAAGGCAGCTTCTGCCTGCTTGGGCTGTGCGCGCACAATAGAAAGCACCGCGTTAATGGTGTTGAATAAAAAATGCGGGCGTATCCGCGCACGCAACACCTGCAAGCGCGCGTCGTGCAAAGCCCGCGAAAGCACTTTGGCACGCAGACGAAAGTAAATCAGCAGCACGCAACATACGATCACACTTATCACCGCGTACTGAAACATATCAAAATAGCTACCCGCAACCGCAAACGGTTGGTACACGGAAATTCCCACCTCATAAACTGATAGCGTTATAGCCATCACCAGCACATTGACCACGATAATTCCATGTAAATAATCCAGCCGTCGCAACCAAGGTTGCGCAAACCACAACAGCAACATACTGATAAAAAGTATAGGCGACAAAAGCGCGTCGATTTGCATAATCCGATTGAGCACATCCGACCAATCGCCCGCGTCAACAAATGCCTTCATCAAAGCGAACGCATTGCACAACAACAATATCCGCAAGCTAATCCCCAGATTGCGGAAGTCAGGCAACACATCGTGGTATGCAATTTGTTTTATACTGCGCGCCTTATTCATGGCGAAACATCCTCGTGTTTTTCCTCAACTCTCATACGACATCCGTTTTTATAACGGGCAGATTTTGGACAAATGATGACTAGCATACAAGATAAAAACACCTGGTCGGGGCGATTTGCGGAACCAGTGGCTGAATTGGTTAAGCGTTACACGGCTTCCGTCAGCTTCGATCAAAAGCTGGCATTATTCGACATTCAAGGCTCACTGGCTCACGCGCAAATGCTGTGCTCATGCGGCATTATCGCCGCACAAGACCTGAGCGACATCCAGCGCGGGCTGGCGCACATCCAGTCTGAAATTGTCTCCGGGCAATTCGTCTGGTCAGTTGATTTGGAGGATGTGCATCTTAATATTGAAAAGCGACTGACCACCTTGGTCGGCGATGCCGGCAAACGTTTACACACCGGTCGTTCACGCAATGATCAAGTCGCCAC
>JBAVPP010000354.1:0-2270 GCA_049693175.1 Gallionella sp.
TTTTGATATAGAGCAGGGGCAGTTATTGGGTTATGACGCGGCAAGCCGGAAATTCATCAAACTGTGACTACTGGTTGGCGCGGGTGAGTTCTTTGTAACGCGACCGGTCGGAATCAAATCGCGCTTCTAGGGCCGCCCTCTCGATGTTGATTTGCGCCAATTCTTTGTGGTATTTGTTGAGTAAAAGTTGGGTCGACTGGATGTCGTCCAGCAAATCTTGCGGCACGGGTTTGCCCGCTTCGGTTTTAACGAAAGCCGCTTTTTGCAAATCGTCCAAGTAGTTGTTGACATCCGAAATCTGTCGCGATTTAGCCCTGACGCGCAAATCGATACGTTCCAAACTGCGCTGACGATCCAACTCAAGTTCATCGACGCTGGTATAGGTCTTGAGCAAGGTGCTGTCATGCAGTTTTTGCTCGCGTACCGCCTCGTCTTCCGCTCTTTGTTTGGCCTCGGCCGCTTCCTTGGCGCGTCGCTCTTCGGGAGTGAGCACGTCGGTTTTATTGACGACGCGCCCCGACTTGCTCAACTCCGCGTGATCTTTATCGGCATACTCGGCCGGAATCACTTCGCTGTAATGCGTGATGCCCTGATTGTCCACCCACTTTTGTACCTTCGCTTGCGCGGTAACCCCGAACAAGCTGCCGATTAAAAGTGCGGATATAAACTTGGTGCTAGCCATTCTTTACACCGTATCGATCACGATAAATTTGCGTGGCATGCAGATTTTGCAACATCTCTGCCTCGCCCTGCAAATAACCCAGCAAATCGTCCAGCGTGGCGATTGCGATAACGGGGATGCGGTAGCTTTGTTGCACTTCTTGCACGGCGGATAATTCGCCCAGCCCGCGTTCCATACGATCCAACGCAATCACCACGCCGCACGGTTCGGCACCCGCCGCGCGTATCAGTTCTATAGATTCACGCACCGACGTTCCGGCGGAAATCACATCATCGATAATCAACACGCGGCCCTGCAATTTTGCACCGACGATGGTGCCGCCTTCGCCGTGATCTTTGGCTTCTTTGCGATTGTAGGCGTAAGGAATATTGCGACCTTGTTCGGCAAGCGCGATAGCCGTTCCCGCGCCCAGCGGTATGCCTTTGTATGCCGGTCCGAACAGCATGTCGAACGGCAATCCTGAAGCGACAATGGCTTGCGCGTAGAACTGAGTGAGCTTGTGCAATGACGCGCCGTCGTTGAATAGACCGGCGTTAAAAAAATACGGTGACAACCGCCCTGCTTTAGTTTGAAACTCACCGAAGCATAATACTTTTTGCTGTACTGCAAAGCGAATAAAGTCGAGTCTGAAATTAAACATTGCGATGACAAATAAAGAGAAGAATCTGGGCATTATAATGGCGCGCCCTATTTCACAGAAATTTTTCATGCGCATCATTTCTATCAACTTAAACGGCATCCGTTCCGCGACCGGTAAAGGCTTTTACGAATGGCTGTCCAAACAGAATGCCGATGTGGTGTGTCTGCAAGAACTCAAAGCGCAGGCTGCGGACATGACCGCCGAGATGTTGGCACCGCTCGGCTATCACGGCGATTTCCATTACGCGGAAAAAAAAGGTTATAGCGGTGTGGGAATTTATAGCCGCGTTAAACCCGCGCAGGTGGTGATAGGTTTGGGCATCGCGGAATTTGATGCCGAAGGTCGTTACATTCAAGCGGATTACGCCGACTACAGCGTGGTGTCTTTGTACCTGCCGTCGGGTTCAAGCGGCGAGGAGCGGCAAGACGTGAAGTTCAAATTCTTAGCCGCGTTTATGCCGCATTTGCAAGCCCTGCGTGCCAGTGGACGCGAAGTGATTGTGTGCGGCGATTGGAATATCGCGCATCAAGAAATTGATTTGAAAAATTGGCGCGGCAACAAAAAGAATTCAGGATTTTTGCCCGAAGAACGGGCTTGGCTGACACAGCTTTTTGATGAAGTCGGTTGGGTCGATGTGTTCAGAAAAATCCATCCTGAGTTGGAAGCCTATACATGGTGGTCGAATCGCGGACAAGCGTGGGCTAAGGATGTCGGTTGGCGCATCGACTATCAAATTGCAACACCAAAAATCGCCCAGCGCGGATGCGCCGCCAGCATCTACAAAGAGCAACGCTTTTCCGATCACGCGCCGCTGATTATTGATTACTTGTAGGGGATGCAAGGTTTTTTGCCCACGCTGAATTCCATAACGGAGACGAGTGTAGCTTGCCCACCTTGGTGTGATTGGCGGTTAAGAGCATCCCGAATTACAAATGTGTTAATGCAAGA
>JBAVPP010000355.1:0-5916 GCA_049693175.1 Gallionella sp.
GACAATATTGTGTGCGCCAGGGATGGCTGCAACAAGCGGGCGAAATCGCACTGTGTTTGCCCAATCAAGTGAGCGTGGAACTGACCGGCAAGCGTAAAAAATATGACAGCCTTAATTACTAAAATTAAGGATTTTGGATTTAGGATTTTGGATTTGGACAATGCGTCAAATCCTACGCAGAGCGATTCTCTAAATCCTAAACCCCAAATCCAAAATCCTGCATCTCGTATCCTGCATCCTGATGCCCAAGATCATCACATCGCCAGAATGGCGGCAGTAGCTTTGGGTTTGACTGTGTTGGAAAACGCGATTCCTTCGCCGCTGCCCGGTGTTAAACCGGGGCTGGCGAACATCGTCACGCTCATCGTGTTATCACGTTACGGCTGGCGGGTCGCGGCTTGGGTGTCGTTGTTGCGTGTGGTTGCGGGCAGTTTGTTATTTGGCAGTTTTCTCACGCCGGGATTTTTTTTAGGGCTTGCTGGCGCGCTATGCAGCCTAGTCATTTTGGCATTCGCGCAACATCTGCCTAAACGTTGGTTTGGCGCGGTCAGCCACAGCATACTCGCCGCCTTTGCGCACATCGCCGGACAAATGGGCGTGGTGTATGTGTGGCTGATTCCGCACAGCGGCATCGCCTATCTCATTCCCATCTTTGCGGCCGCCGCGCTGCTATTCGGCACGGTAAATGGTTTGATAGCCGCGCGTTTCATGGATAATGCGCGTGAACATTCCATAGAGATTCTCAAATGAAAACTATCACGCTCGCCTTCACTGGCGCATCCGGTTTGCCTTACGGATTGCGCCTACTCGAAACCCTGTTGCGCAGCGGGCAGCGCGTGCATTTGGTGTATACACAAGCCGCGCAAATTGTCGCCAAACAGGAGATGGATTTCGTGCTATCGAGTCGTCCGCAAGACACCGAAAAAATGTTCATTGAACGCTTGGGCACATTCAGCGGCGAGCTAAAAGTTTTCGGCATTCAGGATTGGTACGCGCCTATGGCATCCGGCTCGAATCCCGGTGACGCGATGGTGGTTTGCCCTTGCACGATGGGCATGTTAGGCAAAATCGCGGCTGGCATCAGCGACGATTTAATCGCCCGCGCCGCTGACGTAATGCTCAAAGAAAAACGCCCGCTGATACTCGCGCCCAGAGAGATGCCGTTCTCCTCGATTCATTTGGAAAATATGCTCAAACTTTCACACGCCGGAGCCGTCATCATGCCGCCTAATCCCGGCTTTTATCATCATCCGCAAACTGTGCAAGACATTGTGGATTTTGTCGTGGCGCGGATATTGGATCATCTGGGTGTGGAGCAAACGTTGGTGAAAAAGTGGGGTTAGATCACACACATGAATTCGAGAATTTAGCCATAGGTGGCCTGTCCGAATATAAAATTCCCAGCCACCTTCTCGCTACATCAAAATTACGTCGTACTGTTCTTGGTTGTAAGCGGTCTCGACTTGCAGGGAAATGGGTTTGGCGATGAAGTCTGAAAGTTGCGCGAGGGCTTGCGATTCCTCATCCAAAAACATATCGATGACTTGCTGCGAACCCAGGATGCGATATTCGCGCGCGTTGAATTGGCGAGCCTCGCGCAAAATTTCGCGCAAGATTTCATAGCATACGGTTTGCGCTGTTTTTACCTCGCCGCGACCTTTGCAAGTCGGACACGGTTCGCACAATAAATGCGCCAAACTTTCGCGGGTGCGCTTACGTGTCATTTCCACCAAGCCCAATGCGGAAAAGCCATTCACGGTGATGCGGGTATGGTCGCGCGCCAGTGCTTTTTTGAATTCGTCCAACACCGCGTCGCGGTGTTCCTGACTGTCCATGTCGATGAAGTCGCAAATGATGATGCCGCCCAGATTGCGTAGCCGCAACTGGCGCGCGATGACTTGCGTGGCTTCCAGATTGGTCTTGAATATGGTGTCATCGAAATTGCGCAGCCCGACAAAACCGCCGGTGTTTACGTCCACCGTGGTCAATGCTTCGGTCTGGTCGATGATGAGATAACCGCCGGATTTAAGATCGACGCGTTTGGACAAAGCGCGCTCGATTTCTTCCTCTATGCCGTATAAATCAAACAGCGGACGCACGCCCGGATAATGTTCCAGCTTGCCTGTTGCGCCGGGAATATACGCCTGGGCGAAGTCGCACATTTTTTGATAAGTGGCACGCGAATCAATCTGGATACGCGTGGTATTCAGCGAAACAAAGTCGCGCAACACGCGCAGACTGATGTCGAGTTCCTGATACAAAAGCTGCGGCGCGCCGGCGGTTTTGGCGGCAAGCTGTAGCGAGTTCCAGAGTTTGTCGAGATAGTCCACATCGGCCGCAAAATCCGGTTCGTCGGCCGCCTCCGCCACGGTGCGGATGATGTATCCGCCCTTGTGTTCGGCAGGCAGAACGGCTTGTAATTTGGCGCGTAACGCGTCGCGCAACGTTTCGCTTTCGATGCGCTGCGAAATGCCGATATGCGTTTCCTGCGGCAAGTAAACCAGCACGCGACCGGCGATACTCAGTTGTGTGGAAAGCCGCGCGCCCTTGCTGCCTATGGGTTCTTTGATGACTTGCACCATCAGGCTCTGGCCTTCGTGCAGCAGCCGTTCTATGGGTTTGGGATCGACATCGTTGCCCCAGATGTCCGCCACATGCAAGAACGCCGAACGATCCATGCCGATGTCGATGAACGCCGATTGCATACCGGGCAACACACGTTTCACTTTGCCCATGTACACATTGCTGACGATGCCGCGACTGCCGCTGCGCTCGATGTGCAAATCTTGCACCACGCCGAGTTGCATCACCGCGACCCGTGTTTCCTGCGGCGTGACGTTGATGAGTATTTCTTCGCTCATGGCGTGGGAATATCGAATTTTTTGAGCAGCATCACCGTCTCGCACAAAGGCAATCCGACCACGCCTGAATAGCTGCCGGACAGATTTGCGACGAACGCACCGCCCAAGCCTTGTATGGCATAACCGCCCGCTTTGTCTTTGCCTTCGCTGGTCATCAGATAACGGCGTATGCGTTCATCATCGAGTTCGACAAAACGCACCGTCGAAGCGGACATCGCCATCTCGACATGCTCGCCCATCGCCACCGCCACGCCGGTCAACACCTGGTGTTCGCGTCCCGACAATGCGCGCAACATTTCTGCCGCATGCGCGGGATTTTCCGGTTTGCCCAAAATTTTGCCATCCAAAATCACAGCCGTATCGGCTGCCAACACCGGCGCGACGGGCAGGCTGCGGTAGCGCAACATGCTGTAACCTTTGCTGGCTTTTTCCGAACAAATACGCCGCACATAATTTTCCGCGCCCTCGTTCACCAGCGGGGTCTCATCCACATCCAGACCGCGAGCCACGTCGGCGCGCAACAATAACATCTCGAAATTCACGCCTATCTGTTTAAGCAGTTCACGGCGGCGCGGACTTTGTGATGCCAGGTAAATGCGGGTTTGTATCATGCTCATCGGGTATTCCTATTCTCGGTGATAGGGGTGATTGTGCATCAAGCTGTGCGCGCGATACAACTGTTCGGCGAGCAACACCCGCACAAAAGCATGGGGCAGCGTCAATGCGGACAACGCCATCAACTGCCGCGCCGCCTGTTTAACGGTGGTGTGCAACCCGTCCGCACCGCCGATGATGAACGCCACATCGCAACCTTCGCGCATCCAATCCTGCATGTGCGCGGCGAGCTGTTTGGTGGTGGGAGTGGAGCCATGTTCATCCAGTGCGATGCGCCAACAATTTGCGGGCAGCGCGGTCAAAATGCGCTGCGCTTCGGCCTGCATAATTTGCTCGGTAGTCTTGCCCGTGGTGCGCGGTTCGGGTTTGATTTCCAACAACTCAATCTTCGCCTCGCGCGGCATACGCTTGGCATACTCGTTGAAACCCCGCGTGATCCAGTCCGGCATTTTGTGGCCGACAGAAGCGATGATGAGTTTCATATTAGAGAGCCATTTGCCACAGAGTACACAGAGATAACCGGCATTACTTGCCTCTGTGTACTCTGTGGCTAAACTTAGTGCGAGCCAGCCAGCTTGGGGCGCGCGGCTTGCGCTTTACTCCACAACTCTTCGAGGTTGTAGTAGTCGCGCACGGCGGGCTGCATGATGTGCACCAGCACTTCGCCCAGATCGACCAAAATCCATTCGCCGCTCTCTTCGCCTTCGCGGCCAAAAACTTGCTCACCCTGCTCTTTGAGTTTCACCACCACGTTGTCCGCGAGTGCTTTGGTCTGGCGCGTGGAGTTGGCACTGGCGATAATCATGCGCTCGAACAGCGAACTTAATTTGCTGGTGTCGATGACGGTGATGTTGGCGGCTTTGATTTCTTCCAGAGCGGCGACAACGGCGAGGGTTTTTTCTTCAGTATTTAGCATGATGCGTACAATTGATGTTGATGGATATAGTCCGCCACCGTGTTCGGTAACAGATAACGGATGCTGCGTTGTTCGGCGACACGTGAGCGTATCACGGTAGCTGAAATTTCAAGTTTGGGTATGCCCAATACGGCAATTCCACCGTGTGCTTTTTCGCGCAACAGTGTCGCGGCGCACAAACGTTTTTGGTAGTGCTCGCGCAGTTTTTGCGGCGCGTGATGAATGCGCTCCTCGATAGGGAAACCGGGACGGTAACCAACCACGATATGCGCCAGCCCGAACAAAGATTCCCACTCATGCCAAGTTTGCAATTGCAAAAATGCATCGCCGCCCATCAGCAAACACAGCGGTTGTTGCTCGCCCATTTCGGCGCGCAATTCACGCAGCGTGTCCACCGTATAACATTTACTTGTGCGCCTCACCTCACGCTCGTCCAGCACAAACGCGGGCTGGTCGGCAATCGCCAATTTTACCATCGCGCTGCGCTGCTGCGCCGACACTTGCGGCACGGTGCGATGCGATGGAATTCCTGTTGGAATAAACCGTATCTGCCGCAATCCCGCCAGCTCCAACATCTCTTCAGCCAGCCTCAAATGCCCGTAATGTATCGGATCAAACGTTCCGCCGAGTATGCCTATGGGTTGCGACACGTATCGCTTAAACCGCCAGCAAGCGTATATCCGACAACACTTTCGCCAGATACGCGGTGAAGCGCGCGGCGAGTGCGCCGTCGATGACGCGATGGTCGTAAGATAGCGACAGTGGCAACATCAAACGCGGCACGAATTCGCCGTCTTTATAAATCGGCTTCATGCTGGAACGCGACACGCCCAAGATTGCCACTTCCGGCGCGTTGATGATGGGCGTGAACGCCGTGCCGCCGATGCCGCCCAAGCTGGAAATCGAGAAGCAACCGCCTTGCATATCGGCGGCGGTAATTTTTTTCTCGCGCGCTTTGGCGGAAATCTCGCCCAGCTCTTTCGCCAGTTGCACCAAGCCTTTCGTGTCCACGTCGCGCAATACAGGAACCATCAGCCCGTCCGGTGTATCGACTGCCACGCCGATATGGAAATAATTTTTATACACCAGATTTTCGCCGCTCGCATCGAGCGAAGAATTAAATTCCGGGTACTGTTGCAATGCCTTGACCACTGCCTTGAGCAAGAAAACCAGCGGCGTGATTTTGATACTTTGTTTGGCGTATTCCTCGCCCAACTGTTTGCGGAACGCTTCCATTTCGGTGATGTCGGCTTCGTCGAACTGCGTGACGTGCGGAATGGTCACCCAGTTGCGATGCAAATTCGCGCCGGATATTTTTTTGATACGCGACAACGGTTTGACTTCCACCGCGCCGAACTTGGCAAAATCTATCACCGGACTCGCCAATACTTGCAAGCCATTGCCGCTTGCCGCTTGGGGGGCTGCCAAAGCTAGTTTGACAAAGTTTTGCACATCGTCACGGGTGACGCGGTTCTTGTCGCCACTGCCGGGAACGAGCGCAATATCTATTCCCAACTCACGCGC
>JBAVPP010000356.1:0-1990 GCA_049693175.1 Gallionella sp.
ATCATCGCCACGCTGATTAGCGACATGGTGTTAAAAGATCGCTTGTATCGCATCGGCATGATTGTCGCCATCGTCAGCACCGCGATGATGGGTATGACCACGGATTTCACAATCTGGGCGGTGTCGCGCTTCGTCGCTGGCCTGAGCAGTGCCGCCGGTTTGTTATTGGGTAGCGGGCTGATTTTGAATTGGCTGATACGCCATAATCATCGCAGCGAATTGGGCATACATTTTTCCGGCATTGGTCTGGGCATCGCCTGCGCGGCGGCGGCGGTACACATGATGAATCTCTGGCTGACTTGGGATCAACAATGGTGGGCATTGACGCTGCTCAGTTGCGTGTTGGCGATCCCCGCGCTGCGCTGGTTGCCGCCGCCGGATCGCAGTGCCGTGACCAAGACCGGACAGAAAATGGAGGATGCACCGCCCAGTGCATTTTCATGCGGCTGTTGATTGCAGCGTATTGCTGCGCGGGCATCGGTTATGTCATTAGCGCGACCTTCATCGTCGCCATCGTCGATCATATTCCCGGTATGCAGGGCAATGGCACACTGGTGTTTTTCGTCATTGGTGTCGCGGCCGCGCCTTCTTGTATCGCGTGGGATTTAATCGCGCGCCGCAGCGGGAAATTGAACGCACTTTTCATGGCCGCCGTGTTGCAAATCGTCGGCATCATGCTGCCGGTTTTCGCCAGCGGATTGATTCCGGCATTATTGGGCGCGCTGCTGTTCGGCGGCACGGTGATGGGCATCGTGAGTCTGGTGCTGACCATGGCCGGTCAATATTATCCGACGCGTCCCGCCAAGATGATGGGCAAGATGACGCTGTCTTACGGCGTGGCACAAATTGCCGGTCCCGCGATCACGGGTTGGCTGGGCACGCGTCTGGGCAGTTATGCGGCGGGGCTGTATCTGGCCGGGGGCGCGATGGTCGTGGCGGCCTTGATTTTCCTGATGCTCAGAGCCGTGGAAAAACGCGACTATGCCAAGCAATAGCTCGTCCCTAGTATTATGTGCGAATGCGCGATGTCAAAATTCTGTGCACACACAATCATACGAGTAAACTGCGCATCCATATCATTAGAAACTAGCCAAAGTCAGTATGAAAATGCCAACTAAACACCGTATCACCAAGGAATTGATTGCCCTTATCGGATGCTTCTTTTTGGGATTCGTCGCTATTCCTTTAACCATAACTTTCTTCGATGCCGATGCAACATACAAGGATGTCTGGAATTCGTTTTTTGTTAATCCGCAAATGGGCGCGTGGGGTTTCGCCTCATCCCCTTACGGCTTTTACTTATTGATGAAATCGATTCTTTAGCTATTAAAACAAGTAACGCTTGGGCTGGAATGACGAAATCATTTCTCAATTTATTGCGCTGCCACGTTTTGAAGCAAAGGCAAATTTGCAAAGCGTTTGTTCTAACAGACCTAACATAAGGTTCATGCAAAGCCCGCCCTTGCGGAGGCTTTATTTATTTGAAAAGAGGCAGGTGCCGATTTTGCTGCAAGCGGCTTCGTTAATTCCGGTAGCGAATAAACTTAAACTACCCAAGCAAAATCATCCTTTGGTTCTGGTCAAAAATACCGTGATTTCTTCTCGGTCGTGGTAGAGTTGTTTCGCGCTCATTTTGTAATTGATGCCTTCTTCGTCCAGACGTTTTTTGATGCCGCCCAGCGCGCTATCGACCGCCCCCAAGCGTTGTTTCATCGGCAGCTTGAGATTAAAAATGGCATGTTTGCACCAGCCTGACACAAACCAGTTGCCCATCAGTTCGGCGACCTTGGCGGGTTTTTCCACCATGTCGCAAATCAGCCAATCGACGGCTTTGCGCGGCGCGAATTTGAAGCCGTCTTGTTTGAGATGTTCAACCAGCGCGTGTTTTGCCAGCACACCTTTCATCGGCCCGTTATCCACCGCCGCGACGCGTATGCCGCGCTTGACCATTTGCCAAGTCCAGCCGCCGGGTGCCGCGCCCAAATCCACC
>JBAVPP010000357.1:0-1524 GCA_049693175.1 Gallionella sp.
ATTCGCCCTGCGGCCCTTCAATCTCGATTATTTCATTGCTTTGCAAGCGGTCGAAAATGTAATCGGCAAACAAATTGCCGCTTTGTCTGTGCACATGAAACAGCACGTTGCGATCATCGCAGGGACAACTGGCGATGGGTAGTTCCGCGCTAAAAGATTGTCCGACGCGCAAGCTCACGCGCTGACCCGCGAGAAAACGCAAACGCTGGGTACGCGGAGTTTGCACATGCAGCAACAACATGTCGTCATTGATTTTCCCAGTGGTTTTAACACGCGCTTCGATGTGTTGAAACGGAATGTCCTGCACGCTGCCAGCCACCGCCGCCTCCAATGTCACATCGCTGACGGCGGTGTTGCTGCACAACAAAACGCAGCCCTGATTCTTATCCGCGTCACTCAGCACAAAATCGTGGTGTCGTGTTTTTTTCACCTCGCCCGACACGATTTTCGCTTTGCACAAACCGCAATTTCCACCGCTGCAACCGTAGTTCAGCGGGATACCGGCGCGCATCGCCGCTTCCAAAAGTGTGTCCTGACCTTCGACCAAAAAATCATGCTGGCTGGGCAACACGGTGACATGCGCCGTCATCACGCGCAGCATATTGTCTTTGACCGCCAAGGGATTGCTAGACTCCGGTTGCATCGCCAATTCCACCTCTTGTTTGAGCCATGTTTTCATCTCTGCCAATGTCGCACGCGCATCGCTTTTCACTTGCGATTCGCTCTCGCCCAACTTGTCCCACAACTTATTCAACAAAGCGTTGAAGGTTTGCACCTGAGACTGGCTGCGCGCCAGTGTTTTGCTCAATTCGGTGATGCGAGCCGCCAAGGTTTCCGCATCCGGCAGCGCGCGCTCAAACACGCGTTTACCGAAGGCACGTTCTTTGATTTGCGCCACACGCCGAAACTCGACGTTGTCTTCCAATTGCGCATCGGGATAACAGGCAAGCAAACTTGCCACGCTAATCATGCCGTCGTGAGAAATCATCTCGCCGTATTGGATTTTCTTTTGTAACTCGGTGCGCGTCACACCGACCAACTTTGCCGCGCGCGTCAAACTCAGCATCTCACTCATGGCATCGCTCCGTTACTCACAGCACGCTGAGTGAGATGGCAATCATCATGGCTGCGGATGAAACCACGCCAATTTTTCGCGCAACACCACCACGCCGCCTACGATAATGAGCGTGGGTGCTTGCGGCTGTTCGCGTTCCGCGATGGCGGGCAAGGTTGCCAACGTGCCGGTAATCACGCGCTGATTCGGGGTCGTGCCTTGCTGCACAATGGCAATGGGTGTGGTGTCCGGCATCCCATGCTTAATCAGTTCAGCGCACAAGGTATCCAGTCCATGCAAGCCCATATACACCACCACCGTTTGTTTGGGGCGCGCCAAGGCATCCCAATCCAAATTCATCGTGCCGTCTTTGAGATGTCCGGTGACAAAAATACAGGCCTGCGCATGATCGCGATGCGTGAGTGGTATGCCCGCGTAAGAAGCCACGCCCGATGCGGCAGTAATGCCCG
>JBAVPP010000358.1:0-2145 GCA_049693175.1 Gallionella sp.
CGCGCGATTTTTTCGCATACCCAAACACTGCAAATTCAACCCACGCAAACTGCCGCTATTACTGAAATTGCCGGGCACGGTTTAAGCGGCATGAGCGATGGGAAAAATTATTTATTGGTGTCACCTGGTTACGCCGCACAGCAAGGCATCGCTCTGGATGACGCACGAATACTGGCGTTACAGCAACAGGGTAAGACCGTGATGGTGCTGGCACGCGATAAAATTTTGCTGGGTTATCTCGCCGTGCAAGATCAGGTGCGCGGCAGCAGCCGTGCGGCGGTCGCGCGTTTGCAAAATATGGGGGTGCGTGTGGTGATGTTGAGTGGTGACAACGCGGCGGCCACACAAGCCATCGCGCAACAAGTCGGCATCACTGAATTTATCGCCGAGGTCTCGCCACAAGACAAGGCAGCACAAGTGCTGACACTCAGAAACAACACCACAACCTACCCCAGCCCTCCCTTGCCAGTGAGGGAGTCCATCGCTTCTCCCCTGACAAGGGGAGGTCGGGAGGGGTTCGTCGGCATGGTCGGTGACGGCATCAACGACGCGCCCGCTTTGGCAAATGCCGACGTGAGTTTCGCCATGCGCAGCGGCAGCGACATCGCCATCGAGACGGCCGACATCACACTGATGCGCAATGATTTGATGAGCGTCGCCGATGCCATAGATTTGTCGCGCGCCACGCTGAAAAAAATCCGCCAGAATTTATTTTTTGCTTTCGCCTACAACGTGCTGGGCATTCCGCTCGCGGCATTCGGTATGCTCAATCCCATGATAGCCGGTGCGGCGATGGCAATGAGTTCGGTCACCGTGGTGAGCAACGCGCTGTTGCTCAAACGTTGGCAGCCTCACTCGCAAAAATAAATGGACATCGAAACTATCTCCACCGCGTTAGATGAAACCGGTTATATCGTTTTGCAAAATGCTTTGCCGAATGCCTTGCTGACGCGCTTGATTGGACGTTGCAACGATGAAGATTCGACGCGTTTTCAGACCGCACATATCGGGCGCGGCACAGAAAAAAAACTTATAAAATCGCTGCGCGGCGATGTCATTAGCTGGCTGGATGAGACGCACGAAACCGACCGTGATTTTTTGGCCGCGATGGGAAATTTGCGCGCGGAATTAAACGAAAAATTATTTTTAGGACTGTTTGATTACGAATGCCACTATGCGATTTATGGTGCGGATACAGGCTACGCCAAACACCTCGATGTGTTGCACGGCAAAAAAAATCGCATCTTATCCACTGTGCTTTATTTGAATCAAGATTGGCAAAACGGTGACGGCGGCGAGTTGGATGTGTACGATGAAACGGGTGATAGCATCCTCGCCACCGTGGAACCCAAATTCGGCACGATGATTATATTTTTAAGCGAGGTATTTCCCCATGCAGTCCGCACTTCCCACACCACACGTCGCAGTATTGCCGGATGGTTTCGCGTCAGCGGCAGTTAACGTTTAGGAACATCATGGCACTTCCCGATACCGCACTCACGACCGCCACAAATAATGTGCGCAATATTCTTACTTTCGCCATCGAACATCAGCCGCAACACGCCGCACTGGTGGTGTTTGACGGTCAGTGTGAACTGGCAAAAATCTTGACCGAGGCCTATCAACTTTGTTTGCCCGATGCCGAATTCATCGACTTTGAAGGCACGTCGCCGGAAGTGATACGCGATGAATTTTCGCGCTTCGAGGCTGGCGATTTGGTGGTGCTGATTCAGTCCACCAGTTTTCGCTTGGACGCGTTTCGCATCCGCGTCGAGTTGTTCAAACTCGGTTTGAAAGTCATCGAGCATCCGCACTTGTCGCGCATGATAGGCGACGCGGAAGCCTTGCTATATCTGGACTCACTGGCTTATGACCCGCAATATTTTCGCGGCACGGGCAATGCCTTAAAAGTTTATCTCGACAACGCCAAAACCGGCATGATTAACAGCGGTGGTGAAGAATTGTGGTTTGATGCCGGATTTGAATCGGCAAAATTAAACGTCGGCGATTACCACGAAATGAACAACGTCGGCGGGCAATTCCCCATAGGCGAAGTGTTCACCGAATCCAAAGATTTGGAAGCGGTACATGGCCGGGTGCGTATTTCGATATTCGGCGACACCGCATTTCTGGTAAACAAACCGG
>JBAVPP010000359.1:0-1688 GCA_049693175.1 Gallionella sp.
GGCGCGATTGGCGTTGATCGCCGCGACCGCGCAAGTAATGCGCAACGGGCTGACTTTGTTGGGCGTGAGCGCGCCGCAGCATATGTAATCAAAAGGAACACACATGGCAAAGAGTAATAACAAAAAAACTGCCGACAGCAAAGGAAGTCCTTTGCTGGCAGGGCTGTTGATCGGCTTGATCATCGGGCTGGGGCTGGCCGCCGGCATGGCTTGGTATTTGATGAAATCGCCCAGCCCGTTTGTCAGCAAAGAGCCGGTTGTCGTGAATAAAACTCAGGCTAGCGAACAACTCAAAGCTTCCGCTTCGGCAGTGGTTAAACAAAATGCACCACCAGTTTCTGCTGTTGCTGGCGCGTCGGGCGTGGACGATGGCAAGCCGCGTTTTGAATTTTACAAAGTGCTGACCGACAAACAAGATACGGCGACACTGCCCGCGCAAGGTAACGCCAAAAAACTCGTGCTCAAGCCTGCCGCCGAGGTTGCCAATCCACCCGCAAAGCAGATTTATTATTTGCAAGCAGGTGCATTCGCCAACGAAGCCGAGGCAGAAAAGCTCAAAGCCAATCTGATTATTGATGGCATGGAAGTCACTGTGCTCGCGGTCAACACGCCTGACAAAGGCACGCTGCATAAAGTGCGTGTCGGCCCATATCAAGGCGCGGATGAAATGAATAGCGCGCGGGCGAAGTTACAACTTAAAGGCATCAGCAGCACCCCTATGCACGGACAATAATCTCGATATTTTTTGGAGCGAAAGATGAAAAAATTAATGACTGGTTTGATGATGATCGCCTCACTGCTGGTTTCAGGTGTGGCTCATGCTGAGGTGCTATTGGGCAAAGATTACTCCCTCGTGAATCCACCCCAACCCGCCCCCAAAGATAAAATCGAAGTGCTGGAATTCTTTTTCTACGAATGCCCACACTGCTTCCATTTGCATCCCCATATCGCCAAGTGGGAAAAAACCAAAGCGTCCGATGTCACCATCACATATGTACCGACCATCTTCCGTCCCGGCAACGAGCCGCTGGCAACAACCTATTACGCGCTGGAAGCTATGGGCAAAATCAAAAAAATGGATGACGAAATTTATCAGGCCGTTCACGTCAAACAGGAAAATCTTTACGATCTAAATTCGATCGGTGAATTTGTCGGCAAGTATGGCGTGGATCGCAAAGCTTTTGAGATTGCCTATAGTTTCGACGCGCCCAGCAAGATAAAACTCGCCAAGCAAATGATACGCACTTACAACATCGAAGGCACACCGACGCTGGTCGTCGATGGTAAATACGCCATCAGTGGATTGCAGCCGGAAGACACCATACGCGTGCTCAATGAAGTCATCGAGAAAGTGCGCAAAGAACACGCACCGGTTGGCAAAAAACATTGATGCAAAATCAGGATTAAAGATGCAGAATTTAGGATTTGGCAAAACCGCAACACTGCTTTTAACTGAATCCCACATTTCGCATCCCGAATCCTGCCTTCGTGTTGTCATCAGTGGAGCGTCCAGTGGCATCGGGCTTGCACTGGCGCGTCACTATTTAGTTCGCGGTGCAATCATCGCTGCATTGGCAAGACGCGCTGAATTGCTCGCAGCTCTTTCAGCCGAATTCCCCAATCAAGTTTTTGTTTACGCGCTCGACGTGCGTGATGCAGCGGCTATACAAAATGCGGCTGCGGATTTC
>JBAVPP010000360.1:0-6419 GCA_049693175.1 Gallionella sp.
GCATTGAAGCGCGTTGAGGCATATGCAAAATTTCATAAGTGCGCCATTACGGTTGAAACAACTAAAGAGGCTCTTAAAGATATTTTATTTTCTCAAAATAAGCAAATAACAATTGAGAATATTCAAAAAACCGTATCTGATTATTTTCATATAAAACGTTCAGAGCTATTATCTAAAAAACGAACCAGAAGTATTGCTCGACCAAGACAAATGGCAATGAGTCTGACTCGTTAATTAACATCTATGAGCCTCCCTGAAATTGGCGCATCTTTTGGTGGAAGAGATCATTCGACCGTAATACATGCTTGCAAAACAATGGAAGAGTTGCGCATTTCAGATTCAACTTTAAATAGTGATTACATAATTCTTTTGCAAACACTAAAAAATTAAAACTATTGGTAGATTGTGTATATTTGTATTAATTGTAGTGTTATAAATACTTATAAACATTTACTAACACATTTATACAAAAATAAAGAGATGCTTATATATTATTTATCACTTTGTTTTATATAAGCTATTTTTAACGCCACACAAAACAACGAGTGCTTATTATTATTATTAGGTATATATATTATGTTTATTGAAAAGACAGAAAAACAATCCTTACTTAAACCTTTGCAGGTTGTAATAGGTATTGTTGAGCGAAAACAAACTTTGCCAATTCTTTCCAATGTACTTATCGAAAAAATTGGGGGTAAGCTCCGATTTACCGCTACAGATTTGGAAATTCAAATAACAACGACTGGTGTAATACCAAATAAAGAAGATAATTCTGAGTCTGTCACTGTTGCTGGAAAAAAATTACAGGAGATTCTTCGTATTCTGCCAGATCAAAGTGAAATTTCAGTAGAGCTGAAAGATAGCAAGGCATTAATAAAAGCAAATAAAAGTAGATTTAGTTTGCAAACCTTACCGTTTCAAGACTTCCCCAAACTATCCAATCAGATAGTTGATGCAAAAAAAATATCATTAAGTCAAATAAAACTTAAATCATTATTACTATCCATTCAATATGCAATGGCTCAGCAAGACGTTCGATATTATTTGAATGGAGTTTTATTAATTGTAGATGGTAATAAATTAAAAGCTGTTGGAACAGATGGGCATAGGCTCGCGTATAACGTGGCGGAAATACAAGGCAACTATGAAAAACAAGAAATTATACTGCCGCGTAAGGCTGTTACTGAACTAAGTAAATTATTGAATGATAAAGACGATGATATTGTAGAAGTAGAGTTTTCGTCCCAGCAGGTAAAAATAGAGTTTTCAGGCATAACACTGGTGTCAAAAATTATTGACGGGAAGTTTCCAGATTATGAAAGAGTAATACCAAAATATACCAATCAGTTGTTGATAAACAGAGTGCAAATTCAACAAGCACTACAAAGAGCCGCAATTTTATCAAATGAAAAATTTAGGGGAATTCGGTTTGTATTAACAGAAAAAAAATTAACTATTATTAGTAGTAATAGTGAGCAAGAAGAGGCTCAAGAGGAAATTGAAACCAATTACCAAGGTGAAGCCATGGATATAGGATTTAATGTTAACTACTTAATGGACGGGTTAAATAATATTGATGGCGAATTTGCTACTTTTTCATTTGGAGATACAAATAGTTCTGTTTTAATCACAACAAGTGAAAACTTAGAATTTCGTTATGTGGTTATGCCAATGAGAATTTAGTAAAAAGCCAAATACTTGTTCCACGTGAAACAAAATATCAAGGATGTAAAATAATGAGCGATTACGATTCAAATAGTATTAAAGTACTTAAGGGGTTGGAAGCTGTACGTAAGCGTCCGGGTATGTATATTGGTGATACAAATGATGGGACAGGTTTGCATCACATGGTTTTTGAAGCTGTAGATAATGCGGTTGATGAGGCTTTGGCTGGTCATTGTGATGAAATTAATGTGATTATCCATGCGGATAACTCAATTAGTGTTAGTGATAATGGACGAGGTATTCCGACGGATATTCATAAAGAAGAGAATCGGTCTGCGGCAGAAGTAATTATGACAATTTTACATGCTGGTGGTAAGTTTGACAGTAACTCTTATAAGGTTTCTGGTGGACTACATGGCGTAGGTGTTTCAGTTGTTAATGCATTATCTGAATGGTTAAAGCTGACTATTTATAGAGACGGTAAAGAACATTACATGGAGTTTAGGCATGGTGATCCAGTAGCCCCTTTAAGTGTAATAGGAACATCAAATAAAAAAGGCACTCTGGTACACTTTTTGGCAGCAAAAGAAACTTTTGGTTTAGTAGAGTTTCATTTTGATATTCTTGCTAAACGATTAAGAGAGCTTTCTTTTTTAAATAATGGTGTAAAAATTGCGTTAATCGATCAGCGTACAGGAAAAGAAGAAAATTTTGCGTTTAGTGGCGGCATTAAAGGTTTTGTTGAGTATATGAATCGCAATAAATCACCCTTGCACCCTACGGTTTTTTATGCGATTGGTGAAAAAGACGGAATTACTGCTGAGATTGCGATGCAGTGGAATGACTCTTATCAAGAATCCGTACAATGTTTTACCAATAACATTCCCCAGAGAGATGGAGGAACTCATTTAACAGCACTTCGTGCAGCAATGACCCGCACATTGAATGGATATATTGAAGCGGAACAAGTTGCAAAAAAAGCAAAGGTTGAAACATCTGGAGATGATATGCGGGAAGGGTTGACTGCTGTATTGTCAGTAAAATTGCCGGATCCAAAATTCTCATCCCAAACAAAAGATAAGTTGGTTTCTTCTGAAGTTCGCCCTGTAATTGAGGAGTTGGTGGCTGAACAAATTGGGGCGTTTTTGCTTGAAAAACCAAATGATGCGAAAATTATTGTCAATAAAATAATCGAAGCAGCGCGAGCTAGGGAGGCTGCAAGAAAAGCGCGCGATTTAACGCGTCGCAAAGGGGTATTAGATGGTATGGGATTGCCGGGAAAGCTGGCAGATTGCCAAGAGAAAGACCCTGCACTTTCAGAGTTGTATCTGGTAGAGGGTGACTCAGCAGGCGGTTCGGCAAAACAAGGAAGAGACCGAAAATTCCAAGCAATTTTACCCCTCAAAGGGAAAATCCTAAATGTAGAAAAGGCGCGTTTTGAAAAGCTAATTGCGTCTCAAGAGGTCGCCACACTGATTACTGTGCTTGGTACAGGTATAGGGAAAGAGGAATATAACGCGGATAAACTGCGGTATCACCGAATTATTATTATGACGGATGCCGATGTTGATGGTGCCCATATTCGCACATTATTGCTCACGTTTTTTTATCGCCAAATGCCAGAGCTTGTCGAGCGCGGTCATATTTATATCGCCCAACCACCGCTGTATAAGATAAAACAAGGTAAAGACGAGCGTTATCTAAAGGATGATCAAGAGATGAAGATATACATGCTCAAGTCAGCCTTAAATAATGCGGTACTTTATCCTTCAACCAGTGACAACCCAATACAGTCGCAAGTGCTGGAAGAAATAGCAAAACAATATTTCCTTGCCGAAGCTGTTATTGAGCGTCTGTCACGGTTTACAGCACCTGAGGCAAGCCATGCGTTACTGATATTACCGGTTCTTTCTCTGGATGATGAATCGCAGGCGAGACAAAGTGCACAGCTATTAGAAGCCACGTGCGGAGGAAGTATTAAGGTTAGTGTTGAGACAGACGATAATGGAGATCACCGCTTACGCTTGGAAAAGCTTTTTCACGGAAACTATTCTATTAGCCACATGGAAAAGGGTTTTTTCAAAGGTGGTGATTATGCTCAAATTCGTCAAGCTGCAACTATTTTTAACGGACTGATTAAGCCGGGTGCGTATATTGCTCGTGGTGAACAAAAACGCGCGGTTACCAGTTTCAAACAGGCTATCGAGTGGCTGCTAGATGAAGCCAAGCGAGGCGTAAATATCCAGCGTTACAAAGGGTTGGGTGAAATGAACCCAGAGCAATTGTGGGAAACGACAATGGATGTAACGAATCGAATTTTGCTTAAGGTGAGAATTGAGGATGCGATTTCTGCCGACGAAATATTTACAACATTGATGGGGGATGTTGTGGAGCCGCGCCGCGCATTTATCGAGAAAAATGCGCTCGGTGTAAAGAATCTGGATGTGTAATTGTAGGCTCTCAGAAAGAGTGATGCATTTAACTAGCGGTCACCAAACTGAAAATTAAGCCCGCAGGGGCTTTGAAGAGCTGGCTTATGTCCATTGAATCTCCAGCAGCTATGCGCACACTACAACGCAAAGTCGCCATCGCAGCTTGTTTTGGTACCTTTTTAGAGTGGTATGATTTCCTCACGTTTGCTTCACTCGCCACATATTTCAGCGTGCTGTTTTTTCCTGCCGACAATCCGGTCGAGGCGATGTTGGCGAGTCTTGCGACCTTTGGTGTAGGCATGTTGGTGCGTCCGCTGGGCGCGGCTTTGTTCGGTTCGCTGGGCGATAAATACGGTCGTCGTCCGATCTTTCTCTCGACGATAATTTTGATGGGCGGCGCGACGTTTAGCGTGGGATTATTACCAACCTACACGCAAGTCGGAATGTGGGCTCCGGCACTGCTGGTGCTGTTGCGTTTGCTGCAAGGTTTCGCGGTGGGCGGCGAGATCGGCGGTGCGGCGGTGTATCTCACCGAACACGCGCCTGACCATCAGCGCGGGGCTTACACCAGTGTGTTGCAGCTGATGGGCCCTGTCGGAATTTTGGTTTCGACGCTGCAAGTTGTAATGCTGCAAAGTTTTTTGAGCGATGCCCAATTTCATGCGTGGGGCTGGCGCGTGCCGTTTTTATTCTCCGCCGTGTTGCTTGCCATTTCGCTCAAGAGCCGTATCAATATGCACGAGTCACCGGTGTTCAGCCGCTTGCGCGAACGCCATGGCTTATCAAAAACGCCGCTGCGAGAATGTCTTAAAAGTCGCCAGACTTTGGGGCGTATGGCGTTGTTGTTTTTTTGTATTTCCGCCGGTGGATCGCTGTTGTTTTTTTCCTCGCAAATATACACCAATGTCTATCTAAAAACCGTGGTCAAACTCGACGCGCAAACCGCCAGCAGCCTAGTGATGATGAGCACGCTGTTGCTGATTCCGTTGACGATTTTTTGCGGCTGGCTGTCGGATAAAGTCGGTCGTCGTCCGGTGTTGTTGGCGGGATTGTTGCTCGGCTGCGTGTCGATATTACCGGTATTTCATGGTCTGATGCATTACGGTAATCCTGCACTAGAAAACTTTAATCGCGAGGTCGCGGTGGTTTTGCATGGCGATGCGTGTCACTACAATCCTTTTGTGAGTGCGCGTAACGATTGTGAGCGTAATCAAGAGTTACTCGCCAAATTGGGCGTTTCTTACACGCTGCAAAACGATGTCAACACGACGCTGCAAATCGCTGCGCAAGCACCGCTAAACGGTTACGATCAGGATGCGCTGACCGCGCAGTTAAAATCCGCCGGCTGGATAGAACTCGCCGATGCGAGGCATGTAAATGCCAGCATGATTTTTATTTTGCTGTTGATACCGCTGGTGGCGGTAGCACTTATCACTGGGCCGCAAACTGCCACCTTGGCAGAGTTGTTTCCAGCGCGCACTCGTTACACAGCGGTGGCCTTGCCACATAATTTGAGCGCGGGTTGGATAGGTGGAATGTCACCCTTTATGATTACGCTAATTGGCGTGAATACAGGCGATCCGACATCAGGATTGTGGTATCCGGTGGGCTTGCTTATTATGGCTTCCGTGGTCGGATTATTGCTTTTGCCGGAAACGCGCAACACGCCGCTGGATGAGTAGGGAGTGGGACGGGCGTGCCTTAGTGAAAAGTCAAAGAACCATCTCACTCACTACTCTCCGCCCACCCTTCTAGGTTTCCTTGGGGCGTTGGCGAACAGACTATCGTATAGCCAGCGTGGCAATATTTTTAGTACAGTTCCGACCAGTCCCATTTGCCAGGGAATAACGGTGAACGCGGTTTGTTTCTCGATGGCATGTGCCATGCGTGACGCGGCGACATCAGCATCCAGCATGAATGGCATGGTATAGGGATTGTGCGCGGTCATCGGCGTGCGTATGTAGCCGGGGCAGATGGTGGTGACTTTCACGCCTGTAGTGCGTAGTTCCATACGCAGCGATTCCAAGTAAGACATGGCGGCAGTTTTTGAAGCGGAGTATGCGCCCGCACCTGGCAAACCCCTGAATCCGGCAACGCTGGCCACACCAACAAGGGTGAAATGTTTTTCTCG
This sequence comes from Gallionella sp., assembly GCA_049693175.1. Taxonomy (GTDB): domain Bacteria; phylum Pseudomonadota; class Gammaproteobacteria; order Burkholderiales; family Gallionellaceae; genus Gallionella. The sequence goes on from JBAVPP010000360.1 coordinate 6,232, forward strand.
TTCGCTTCCTCGCCAGCGTGCGGGAGAGCGTAGCGTAGCGAGGAGTGGAAGTGAGGGCGGACGCGCAGCCACCTCGCACATCGCCGTGACAAAGGGTTGAAAAGTTTTCACCATGCCCAGCACGTTAATGTCCATGACTTGTTGAAACGCGTCGGTATCTTCAGAAAATTCGGTGAGCGTGCCGACAC
>JBAVPP010000361.1:0-6296 GCA_049693175.1 Gallionella sp.
GGAGTTGGGAGTTGGGAGTCGGGAGTTGGGAAAAACACTGCACCGCATTGAGCGTAGCGGTCGTAGCTTCAGCTATGGAAATCGCACGGCCTGCTCCTCGCGGGTATAACTAGATCCTAGATCCTAAATCCTAAATCCTAAATCCTAAATCCTAAATCCTAAATAGATGCTCCTCTGCGGTTCATTCCAACTCTCGCTTGCACGTCCTTTGGTGATGGGCATCGTCAATGCCACACCGGATTCCTTTTCGGATGGCGGGCTGCATTTTTCATGCGATGCGGCGATAGCACACGCGCATCAACTCATCGCCGAAGGCGCGGACATCATCGACATCGGCGGTGAATCCACGCGACCGGGCGCGGCGGCAGTTTCTGTGCAACAAGAACTGGACAGAGTGCTGCCCATACTCGAAGGCTTACACGGCATCACCGTGCCGATTTCCATAGACACCTTCAAACCCGAAGTCATGCGTGCGGCAATTGCGGCGGGTGCGTCTATGGTCAACGACATCAACGCGTTGCAAGATGACGCGGCGATGCGTGTGGTTGCACAGAGCAAGGTCGCCGTGTGCTTGATGCATAAACAGGGTGAGCCGCAAACCATGCAGGCGCAACCCCGCTATAAAAACGTGGTCGATGAAGTGCGCGAATTTTTACGCGAACGCGTTACCGCATGTGAAGTGTCAGGGATAGATTTGGAACGATTGATGATTGATCCCGGTTTCGGTTTCGGCAAAACCGTCACGCATAATTTTGCCATGCTCGCCAACTTGGCGGAATTCGCCGAGCTAGGTGTGCCGGTATTGGCGGGTTTGTCGCGCAAATCTATGTTGGGCGAGGTGACTGGGCTAGCCGTCGGCGAACGCTTGCCAGCCAGTCTCGCGGCTGCTTTAATTGCCGTTCAGCGCGGTGCGGCAATCGTGCGCGTGCATGATGTGCGTGCGACGGTGGATGTGTTGAAAATTTGGAGTGCGGTAAATTGAAAATCTAGGATTTGGGAATTGGGAATTAGGATTGAAAACCCGATGCACCGCTTTTAACTCAATCCTAACTCCCAAATCCAAAATCCTTTTTTAATTGGGAATAAAAAATGAGCAGAAAATATTTTGGTACGGATGGTGTGCGTGGTCGTGTGGGTGTACATCCCATCACGCCACAATTCGTGATGCATCTGGGTTACGCGGCGGGCAAGGTGTTGGCAAGCACGGCTAATATCGCGGGCGAACGACCTGCCGTGTTGATAGGCAAAGACACGCGCATTTCCGGTTACATGCTGGAATCCGCGCTGGAAGCTGGGCTGATTGCGGCGGGTGTGGATGTGTATTTGGCTGGGCCGATTTCCACACCGGCGGTGGCGTATCTGACCCGCGCCTTGCGCTTGCAAGCCGGTGTGGTGATTTCCGCTTCGCACAATCCGTTTGAAGATAACGGCATCAAATTTTTTTCCGCGAGCGGTACAAAATTGCCCGATGAAGTTGAACTCGCTATCGAGGCCGAACTCGACAAACCCATGCACAGCAATGCTTCTGATGTGTTGGGCAGAGCACGTCGTTTGGATGACGCGGTGGGACGTTATATCGAATTTTGCAAAAGCACTTTTCCCGCCGACATGGATTTGCGCGGTATGAAAATCGTGGTGGACAGCGCGCATGGTGCGACGTATCACACCGCGCGCCACGTGTTCCACGAACTTGGCGCGGATGTGGTTGCGATCGGTGCCGAACCAAATGGCAAAAATATCAATGATGGTTATGGTGCGACCGCGCCGAAAAATCTGCAAAAAGCGGTGGTGGAACATCACGCTGATTTGGGCATTGCACTGGACGGCGACGGCGACCGGCTCATCATGGTTGATGCGCAAGGTAAGTTGTACGACGGCGATCAGTTGTTGTATGTCATCGCCAAACATCGTCAGGCAAACGGCAAGATGGATGGCGGTGTGGTCGGCACGTTGATGACGAATTTGGCATTTGAACACGCCATGCAAAAATTAAATATTCCGTTTAAGCGTGCCAAAGTCGGCGACCGCTATGTCATGGAAGTCTTGCAGCAACAGGGCTGGCAACTGGGCGGCGAAAATTCCGGTCATATTTTGTGTCTGGATAAACACAGCACCGGCGACGGTATTGTGTCGGCGTTGCAAGTGGTTCACGCGCTGCGCAGCAGCGGCTTATCGCTGGCGCAAGCCTCGCAAGACTTGGTGATGTATCCGCAAATTCTCATCAATGTGCGCGTGGAAAAAGCCGCATCCTGGTTGGCGAACGAGCAAATCAAAACCTCGGTGACGGAAGCGGAACGGGTGTTGAATGGCAAAGGTCGCGTGCTGTTGCGTCCTTCTGGAACAGAGCCTTTGCTGCGCGTGATGGTGGAGGGCGAAGATAAAATTTTGGTCGAACAATCTGCTAAAAACATCGCGGAGGTGGTGCGGCAAGTCGCCGCGTCAGCCTAAGGAAAAATCCAATCCGGTCGCCAATGCGCGACCGCCCACTCTAAAATTTCTTCTGCCCTGCCGGACTTCAATTCGGCTGGGGGTTGCTGGTGTAAAAACTCCAGCGCGGCAAATAAAGTTTCGGCCGCTTTGTTTTTTTCTATCGGCTGAGCCAGCGTTTGTTTGCTGAGTTTTTCGCCTTGCGCATTCACCACGACAGGCAAGTGCATATAGGTCGGCGTGGGCAAGTCCAATAATCTCTGCAAATAAATTTGGCGCGGTGTCGAGAGCAATAAATCCGCGCCGCGCACGATATGTGTGATGCCCTGCATCGCATCGTCCACCACCACCGCGAGTTGATACGCGAACAGCCCATCCGCGCGCTTCACCACAAAATCGCCGATGTCTGATGCTAAATTCTGGCTGATGCGACCTTGTATCGCGTCGTCGAAAACTATATGGGAAGAGAGAAGGGAAAAGTGGGAAGGGGAAAATCCTGTTCGTGCCCGCCAAGCCCGCGCTTCGCGTCCCGCCGCAATGCCGTTGCGGCAAGTACCCGGATAGACCGGGCCTTCGATGCCTTGCAATGCCGAATCGGCAATTTCTTTGCGCGTGCAAGAACACGGATAGACCGCGCCTAGATTTTTTAATTGCTGTAACGCCGCTTCATAAGACGCACCGCGCTGGCTTTGATACATCACTTCGCCATCCCAGTGCAATTTATACGCCTCCAGTGTGCGTAAAATGTCGTCGGCAGCCTCTGGTATGCAGCGCGGGGTATCGAGGTCTTCCATGCGCACTAGCCACGTTCCTAGGCGGTGTTTCGCATCAAGATAACTGCCGAGCGCGGCGACCAGTGAACCAAAGTGCAGCGGGCCGGTGGGAGAAGGCGCGAAACGCCCGTGATATTCAGAAGAAGAAATCATTTGGGTTTGTAGGGCGGGTTAGCGTAGCGTAAACCCGCCGGATGATTTACCTGCGGCGCAATGCCCTTTGGTTATTGCGCCCTGCCTCGCAATAGCGTTGAATACGTTAAACCGCCACCGCTTCTTCCTCAAACTCCAATTCCACTTTGTCGTTTTTCACATCCACGACCACCTTGCCGCCATTCGCCAAGCGACCAAATAACAATTCGTCGGCGAGGGCGGAGCGTATGGTGTCTTGTATCAATCGTGCCATTGGACGCGCGCCCATCTTGGGGTCGAAGCCGTGTTTGCCCAGATAGTCTTTGAGCGCGTCGGTGAATACTGCCTCGACTTTTTTCTCGTGCAGTTGCTCTTCGAGTTGCATCAGGAATTTATCCACCACGCGCAGGATGATTTCGTGATTCAGCGGCGCAAAGGAAATTGTCGCGTCCAAACGGTTGCGGAACTCCGGTGTGAAGGTGCGTTTGATGTCGGCCATTTCGTCGCCGCCCGTGTCGTTTTGCGCAAAGCCGATGTGGCTCTTGTTCAACGCTTCCGCGCCCGCGTTGGTGGTCATAATAATCACCACATTGCGGAAGTCCGCCTTGCGTCCGTTGTTGTCGGTGAGCGTGCCGTGATCCATCACTTGCAGCAAGATATTGAAAATATCGGGATGCGCTTTTTCGATTTCATCAAGCAGCAACACCGCGTGCGGTTGCTTGCTGATCATCTCGGTGAGCAGCCCGCCTTGGTCAAATCCGACATAGCCGGGTGGCGCGCCGATTAAGCGCGATACGGCATGACGCTCCATGTATTCGGACATGTCGAAGCGATGCAGTGGCATGCCCATCGCATACGCGAGTTGGCGCGCGACTTCGGTTTTACCCACACCAGTCGGACCGGAAAATAAAAAACTGCCGATGGGTTTTTGCGGATTGCCCAAGCCGCTGCGCGACATTTTGATGGCGGTGGCGAGCGCGTCTATGGCTTTGTTTTGACCGAACACCACGGCTTTCAAATCTCTATCCAGCGTCTTCAGCGTGTTGCGATCATCGCTGGACACGGTGCGCGGCGGGATGCGCGCGATCTTGGAAATGATCTCTTCGATCTCGTGTTTGCCTATGAGTTTTTTCTGTTTGGATTTGGGCAAAATGCGCTGCGCCGCACCGGCTTCATCCAGCACATCTATCGCCTTGTCCGGCAGGTGTCTATCGGTGATATAACGCGCGGAAAGTTCGGCGGCACTGGTGATAGCGGACGCGCTGAATTTCACGCCGTGATGTTCTTCAAAACGCGATTTTAATCCTTTCAAAATTGCGATGGTTTGTTCGACCGACGGTTCGGGCACATCGACTTTTTGGAAGCGACGCGACAGCGCGTGATCTTTCTCGAAGATGCCGCGATACTCCTGATAAGTGGTCGCGCCTATGCATTTGAGCGTGCCGTTGGATAACGCGGGTTTGAGCAGATTGGACGCGTCCATCGTGCCGCCGGAAGCCGCACCCGCGCCTATCATGGTGTGGATTTCGTCGATGAATAAAATCGCGCCCGGCTGGTCGTTGAGTTCTTTCAACACCGCTTTGAGACGTTGCTCGAAGTCGCCGCGATATTTGGTTCCCGCGAGCAACGCACCCATATCCAGCGAATAGACTTTTGCATTTTTCAAAATGTCCGGCACGTTGTCTTCGACGATGCGGCGCGCCAAGCCTTCCGCGATGGCGGTCTTGCCGACACCGGCTTCACCGACTAACAGCGGATTATTTTTGCGGCGGCGGCACAGCGTTTGAATGACGCGTTCCAGTTCCAAATCGCGCCCGATGAGCGGGTCTATTTTGCCTGCCAAGGCTTGAGTGTTGAGGTCTTGCGTATAATTTTTCAGCGCGCTGTCATCGCTCGCGGGCTGTGCGGTTTCGCCGGGTGTCACGCTAGGCGCGTGGCTCTCTTCGGAGTGAGTGCCATTGACCAACAGATTGATGACATCGAGGCGATTCACGCCGCGCTCGGTGAGAAAATGCACCGCGTGCGACTCTTTTTCGCCGAACAAAGCGGCGAGAATATTCGCACCGGACACTTCTTTTTTATTGGCGGATTGCACATGTAAAATGGCGCGCTGGATGACGCGTTGAAAGCCGACGGTGGGTTGCGTGTCGGCATCGCCATTGCCCGGTACGACAGGCGTGTGCGAGTTGACGAATGAGGCGACCACACTGCGTAGTTCTTCAATATCAACTTTGCAGGCACGCAATATTTGCGCGGCGGTGGCGTTGTCCAACATCGCCAGCAACAAATGCTCGACCGTGATGAACTCGTGACGCTTTTGTCTGGCTGCGACAAAGGCCAGGTGCAGACTGACTTCCAATTCTTGGGCGATCATTTCAAATTTCCTCCATGCCGCATCGTAGCGGATGCTCGTGCTGTTTAGCAAACTCTGTCACTTGCGTAATCTTGGTTTCGGCAACATCGCGTGTATAAACACCGCATACCGCCGAACCTTGAACATGAACTTGGAGCATCACCTGTTGCGCGCGTTCCATGTTCATCGCAAAAAACTTTTGTAAGACTTCGATGACAAACTCCATCGTCGTGTAATCGTCATTGAACAAAATCACCTTATACATTTGGGGCGGCTTGGATTTGGCGCGCTCCGGTGTCAGGACGGTATTGCTCTGGTGTTTTGTACTCATGTTTGACCCGTATTCTGATACATCTCTGGTAGTGTGTTATGGAGGAATAGAGGCAATTTTTCAAGCCTAAGTAAAAATAAGTAAAAAAATGTAATTAAACGCTTGACGAGCATAGACCAATAGGGGTAAAAAGCGCGCTGGTGTTTGAATCAAAGTATCTGCAGTACTGGTCTTGCCGTGTGCGATCTTAGACTCAAACAGTTTCGCGGAGGGTTTCTCCGTTTTTTTAGTAAGGAAGTAATCACATGGCAACTGGTACAGTTAAATGGTTCAACGATGC
>JBAVPP010000362.1:0-8405 GCA_049693175.1 Gallionella sp.
GCAAACGAGTCAGTCACTGCTGTGCCATGCGCTAAAGTGAAAGTATCCAATCGACCAGATTTTTGATGGCTTCCGGTGAGGCTTTGCCTTGAATATTTTTATGATCTTCTTCATGCCCATCGGGGAATTTTGCTTTTTCGCCGGAAGTAATGTGATGAATCAGCTTTGCTTCAGCCTCTGCTTTGCCGCGATATTTTTCAGCGACTTTTTTGTAGGAAGGACCATCTTTTTCCTTGTCCACACCGTGGCATTTGAAGCAGTTGTTATCTCTTGCCAGCCCCTTTGCGGCATCAACATCGACAGCGGCGGAGACATTGAAAGAGCAAGCCAGTAATATCGCGGCTGCAATTGAAGTGAAGCGCAAGCTGTGCCGAATTGTGTGATTCATTTGTCTCTCCAGAAATAAATATATGTTGAATAAAAATTTGAAAAATATCTTTTTCATGCGTCGTATTCTCATGCATGTCCATTACAAGAAATACGGTCTATAAGCGCGAATTTGATAAGACTATGGTTCCATTTTTTTCAGACTAAGGTCTTATTCGACACACGCCGCCGCGTGTTAACATCGAACCAACAGCAAATATTCAGCGACCATACGCAACCATGATCAAAGGACTTCCGAAGCTGACCGCCCTGAAACTGGCATTCAACCGTTTGAGCTTTTCGCAACAGTTTTTGCTGGCCATCATCATCGTGCTAACGATAGGTATGCTGGTGATAGGCTCATGGGTAGGACTGCTGATAGAAAAGAATGCCTTGAACCGCACGACTACTATCTCGGCGGTTTATTTGGAAAGTATGTCGGCTGCCCAATTACACGAATGGACAAATGGTGGAGTTGTCGACGAGGCTACGGCGGCGGAGCTCGACAAAATCTTCGTTGATGGGCCGCTACATCGAGAAGTGCTGCGTTTCAAATTATGGGATGCCAGTGGCCGCATCGACTATAGCAACGACCACGCGCAAATTGGCCGTGTCTTCAAAATATCGGAGCGTCTCGCCGCCGCGTTTTCGGGCGCGGTGCAAGCCAAGGTTAGCGACTTGAAAGAAACCGATAACCTGCCTGAGCTGATTAACTGGGATCAGCTGCTTGAGATTTACGTTCCGATTCGCTCTGCCACGGATGGAAAAGTTTTTGCAGTCGCCGAATTTTATTTGTCGACAGAAAATCTGAAGCGTGACATCCGCGCTGCCAAACAACGCAGCTGGGGCTTGGTCACACTCTCCACGCTGTCCATCTATCTGCTGCTGTACGGCTTAATCAGACGCACCAATAACACCATTAACGCACAACAGCGCGACCTGCGTAGCCAACTCCAACAACTGCACGAGCTATTCGACGAAAATAATCGTATGCGCGAACAGTTACGCGAAGCCGGTTCGAGTACCACCGCACTCAACGAAGAATTCCTGATCCGCATTGCTGCCGATTTGCACGATGGTCCCGCCCAAACCATCGCCTTCGCGCTGATGCGCTTTGATCAATTTGCGGCGACTTGTCGCGGTTCGGCTCTGGCACAAGGCGATGCCGGGCAAGACCTGACACGCATCCAAAGCGCGCTGCAATCGGCCCTCAAGGATGTGCGCAAGATTTCTTCGGGACTTTCGATACCAGGCATGACAGACATGTCAATTGCCGACGCGGCCAGACGCGCCGTAAAAGACTTTGAACATTTGTCGGCACAGACCGTGCAAACTGACATCGACAACGCGTTATGCGACGCACCGCTGGCGGTCAAAATCACGGTCTATCGTTTACTTCAAGAATCACTGAACAATTGCTGGCGACACGCCCCCGGCGGCACACCGCAAGTACGTGTGCAATTAACCAAGCGTGAGGTGTTAGTCTCAATCACCGATCACGGTGCAGGTTTCGATCCCCAATCGGCTGCGGTTGGCGGGCGTTTGGGATTAGCATTCATGCGCGAACGTGTGCGGCTGCTGGGCGGCGTGTTTAAAATTGACTCCGCACCCGGTAGCGGCACTTGCATTCTCGCCCGCCTTCCCCTATCAACCAATGAGATGATCCATGTCTAATCCTATTCGTATCCTGCTTGCCGATGACCATCCTTTGTTCCGCGAAGGTGTCGCCCACTCGCTGGGCGAAGAACCGGATTTTGAAGTGATTGCACAGGCGGCAAGTGGCGAAGAAGCGGTAAAGCTGGCACACCAGTTGCACCCCGACATCGTGCTGCTGGATGTGTCGATGGCGGGCATGGGCGGTATCGTGGCGGCGGAAAAAATCGCGGCAGACACGCCGACGCTGCGCATTATGATGCTCACCGTCTCGGAGAACCGCGAAAATCTGATGGCAGCTCTCAAAGCCGGTGCGCATGGTTACGTTTTGAAAGGTGTATCTGCCGGCGAGTTACGTGCCATTACACGTCGCGTCGCCAATGGTGAGGCCTATGTCACACCCGCGCTGGCAGCCTATATGTTGACCGAATTTTCGCAACCTCATCCGATTGATTCATTCTCGGAATTGACCCCGCGCGAGATCACCATACTGGAATTGCTCAGTCAGGGTATGACCAACCGAGAGATAGGCGAGCGCACTTTTCTTGCGGAAAAAACCGTTAAACATTACATGACGAGTATTTTGCAAAAACTGCATGTGCGCTCACGCACCGAAGCCGCGTTGATCGCCATGCAACACGGCGTATCCGGGTCACCCGAACCGTGAATTTTTGAGTTCACAAGGCGCGCGACAAATCGCCGCGTGAAAATCCGCTGAGTGGTTCGGTCAAATTTTTCCCCAGTGCGATGACCTTGAATAAGTCGCCCATCTCGGCGGGACTGGTGAGTTTTTGTAATTGACTGGACAGGGGCAAATACTCGCGCACATTTGCCGGCGCGTGTTGCGCCAGCAAATCGGTGATGCCAGCATTGATTAGAAAAAACGCTTGGTTGGTATAACCGATTAATTCCAAGCCGGCATCTATGCCGCTTTCCGCGATGTCGGTGAAATTCACATGCGCGGTGATGTCTTGCAAACCCGGCAGATAAAATGGATCATCGTGCGCATAATGACGGTAGTGACACATCAGCGTGCCCCGCGTTCGTTGCACATGATAAAACTCGTTCGCGCCAAAACCATAATCGATAAACAGCAACGCACCAGCATCCAAACGCGCTGCCAAACTTTGCATCAAGCCGCGCGCTGCCAAACAAATTTCGCTTACATAATCATCTGGCACACTGATTTTTTGCGCCGCAGCACGCAGCTCCGCATCAACGATGTCGCGTGCCGCCCAAGCAAATCTATCGGCCACGTTGACCACACCGCGTTCTGTAATTGCCGCGTCATGCCAATGCACCAGATGCACCGGTAGCGCGTCCAACACTTCGTTGGCAACTATCACACCGGAAAAATTCTCCGGCAACGCATCCAACCAATGCACACGGTCTGCCAGATGTGGCAATTTTTCTTGCACTAAAGCGCGCTGGCGTTCGCGCAAATCGGCACTGACTTCCAGTATCGAATAACTTTCCGGCAAATCATTTAACGCCTCCAATTCGGTCAGCATATCGACTGCCAATTTGCCGCTGCCCGCGCCCAATTCCAAAATATGCGGCGCGCTTTGCGCCATAATTTGTTGCACTTGGCGCGCCAAAGTTCTGCCGAATAAATCCGATAATTCCGGCGCGGTGATGAAGTCGCCCGCTACGCCAAATTTATGCGCACCCGCCGTGTAATAACCCAGTCCCGGCGCGTACAACGCCAACTCCATATAGCGCGCGAACGAAATCCATCCATCATTAGCCGCAATTTCTTGTTGGATGAGCTCGGTCAAACGTGCGCTGTGCTCTAAGGCGGGCGGGCTGGGAATGGGTAAGTTGGTAGGCATGGTCGGGTATAATTGCGAGATTGCGCAAGTTTAGTGGAGAGAGTGATGCATGGCAAAGTGGTATTGGTAACGGGAGGCGCAAAACGCGTGGGCGCGGCAATCTGTCGTCGTCTGCATACGGCGGGCGCGAACATCGCCCTGCACTACCACACCTCAACCCATGAAGCGGTCGCGCTGCAAAATGAATTGAACGCGATACGCGCCGACAGTGTGGCGAGTTTTTCCGCCGACTTGCTAGACTTGAATGCTTTGCCGCGCTTGGTCGAACAAGCTATTGCCCGCTTGGGCAGATTAGATGGACTGGTCAATAATGCATCAAGTTTTTATGCCACACCGCTGGAAACGGCGCGCGAAAAAGATTGGCATGATTTGCTGGGCACTAACCTGAAAGCCCCGCTGTTTCTGGCTCAGGCGGCAGCGAGTGAATTGCGCCGCACGCACGGCGGCATCGTCAACATCGTCGATATACACGCCGAACGTCCGATGAAAAATCATCTGGTATACAGCGTGGCCAAAGGTGGCTTGCGCGCGCTGACACTCGGATTGGCGCAAGAACTTTCGCCTGAAGTGCGCGTGAACGGCGTTGCGCCCGGTCCGATTTTGTGGCCGGAACACGGCGATTGGCAAAATGCCGACACACGCGCGTCTATCGTCGCGCAAACCTTATTGCAGCGCGTCGGCGAACCAGACGATATTGCCAAAACGGTATTATTTTTATTGCAAGACGCGCCGTATATCACCGGCCAAATCATCGCGGTGGATGGCGGCAAGAGCATCAACAATTAACGAGAAATTTATGAACGCAATCGCACAACCCATTCATTTTGAAGAGCACTCCAACAACTTCAATCGCCTGCGCTCGCGCCTGGAACATCAGGTCGGCAAAGCCATAGGCGACTTCAATATGATAGAAAATGGCGACAGCGTGATGGTGTGCTTGAGCGGCGGCAAAGACTCGTACACTTTGCTGGATATTTTGCTGGCGTTGCGCAAACGCGCGCCGATAGATTTTCGTATCGTGGCAATGAATCTGGATCAAAAACAACCGGGTTTTCCCGCCGAAATTTTGCCTGCGTATTTGAAAAATTTGGGTGTGGAATATCACATCGAGACGCAGGATACCTATTCCATCGTCAAAGAAAAAATTCCCGAAGGTAAGACCACCTGCTCGCTGTGTTCACGCTTGCGTCGCGGCATTATTTATCGCGTGGCGGGCGAGTTGGGCGCGAACAAAATCGCGCTCGGACACCACCGCGACGACATGATAGAAACACTGTTTTTGAATATGTTTTTTGCCGGAAAACTCAAAGGGATGCCGCCCAAACTTATCACTGACAAGGGTGATCACATGGTCATCCGTCCGCTGGCGTATTGCGCCGAAAAAGACATCGCTCGTTTTGCGCGCGCCATGGAGTTTCCCATCATTCCGTGCAATTTGTGCGGCTCGCAGGAAAACCTGCAACGCCAGAACATCAAAGAAATGTTGAACGCCTGGGAGCTGCAATATCCGGGGCGCACCGCCGCGATATTCACCGCCATGCAAAATGTTTCCGCCTCGCATTTGATGGACAGCAATTTATTCGATTTTAAACACATCCAGATGGGCGACAGGCTTGCCGAGGGCGATGTGGTGTTTGATCAGGACGATGTGTGTTGAACGAGTTTGTTGCTTGACTAATCAACCTCAAAGTGGTGTCATGCTTACGCACAAAACTGGTCGAGCACGAGAAGAATAAACCGGTGTCTGTATTTTTTAATGCAAAGGGGATTGCACCATGAAATTCGATTTAATAAAAAGAACGCCGTTATCATTATTGGCAATCGGACTGTTCGTCACTGCGTGTCAAGCTCCACCACCCAAGGTTGAAGTACAAGTGCAGCATTCTTACCGCGATATGCGCCAGCACACCAGCAATGAAGCGGACAACGTGAAAATCAGTTCCATCGCGATTTCTCCTGATGGCAGCACGCTTGCTTACGCTTCGAGTATCAATAAAAACCTGGATATTTTTATCAAAGGCGTGAACTCCAAAGCCACCACGCAGAAAACCGACAATCCGGCCAACGATTCTTTCCCGGCGATTTCTCCCGATGGTACCAAGCTCGCTTTTGCTTCGCGCCGCAACGGAAACTACGACATCTATGTGATGAATATGGGCGGCGGCAAAGCGACTCGCCAAATCACATTTGGTCAGGAAGATGAGATTGCGCCTTCTTGGTCGCATGATGGCAAAAAAATCGTTTACAGCAAAAAATCATTAGTCTCGAATGACTGGGAGATTTGGAATTACAACCTTGAAACCGGTTCTTTCAGCTCGATTACCAATGGTTTTAATGCGGTTTACTCGCCGACTAACGACACGCTGGTTTTTCAAAGAGCCAACAGTAAGCAGTGGTACTCGTTGTGGATTACCGATGATGAAGGCAAGGAAGAAACCAACATTCTGACCTCGGACACCGAAGGTTATTTCAATCCATCGTGGTCTGCGGATGGCTACACCATCGCTTTTGTTTCGGGAGGAAAAACGATAGTAGGCGGGCAAGTGATCGTCACCACCGAAAAGAAAAATAAAGAAAAAGAAGTCAACACCTATGAAATAGAAGAACGCCGTGGCACGAACATCTGGCTGGTGAGTTCCGACGGCTCGGACTTAACCCGCATCACCGATAGCGACAAGGCGAAATACTCGGAACCAAAATTCAGCAGTGACGGCAGACTGTATTTTATTTCGGAACAAAATAATGTTTCCAACATTGTCAGCGTCATTCCCGAGTTCATCAACACCGCCAGCCAAGCGCGGGCTGCTGAAGCCGCCAAAAAAGCCAAACAAGAAGAAGCCGCCAAAGCTGCCGAACAGGAAAAAATCAAAGCCGCTGAAAAAGCCAAAGAAGAAGCCGCTGCCGCTGAACAGGAGCGAATCTTAGCGGCAGAAAAAGCCAGTGAAGCAGAAGCGGCCAAGGCGGAAGAGGATAGAATTAAAGCTGCCGAGGACGAGTTGAAAAAGCACAAACCCAAGAAAAAAGTCAAACCGGCGACCACTAATTAACCATCGCGTAACGCGTTAGTTAGGCCGGGGTGACGGCAATCTTGAATATCACTTTGCGTATCGCGCCGCTGCCCACCAGCGGCGCGTGCGCATCTTCGGGAAAGAAGATGCAGAAATGATAAGCGGGCGTGACTATCCATTTGTCCGGCGTGTCGGCGAAAAAACGAATATCTCGTTCTTCATCGTATTCGCTCAAAGGCTGATGACAATCCGCCAACGGTTTCCAGCCCATCTCGTCCACGCCTTGCAACACCAACTGAATGTCGATGTATTTGCGATGCGCCTCCAGCTTCGCTTCTTCGCGTTTGCGCGCGCGGGTGTTTTCCACAATCACAAATAATTTCTGTTCGATGATTTGATGCACACCCGGCGCAAGCCCGTCCAAATCTGTGTCGCGTATGTAATCAAACACACGCGGAAAAAGCGGATGCAAAGATGCGTAGGCTGAAGTTTTTGCGAGATTGGAAAATATCATGGGCTCTTCCTTAAGTTGGTTTTATTCAACAGTGCAATCATTCTCTGGCGCGAGGCATTGACCATGAAAGGTTTGGAAAACAAATAATCAAAGAAACCGCGCCACCATACCCTTGCTCATATCGCCTTGCAATGGTATTTGCACTTTGTGTCCGCTACCGGGGGCGACAGTGAGGGTTTCACCTTTGTCGCTGCGCATCGCCGCCAAATCAATAATACTGTTTCCGCTTGGGTGAATAATTTCTAATTTATCGCCGACGGAGAATTTATTTTTCACATCTATTTCAGCATAGCCATTCGCGCAGCTCACGATGTCGCCGACGTATTGCTGACGGAAACTTTCCGAGTGACCGCGCATATAGTTTTGCTGCTCGTGAGTGTGGTGGCGTTCGTAAAAACCGTCGGTGTAACCGCGATTCGCCAACGCATCCAGCGCACCTAATAATTGTGTGTTGAACGGACGACCTGATACCGCATCATCGACCGCCTGACGGTAAACTTGCGCGGTGCGCGCCACGTAATAAATCGACTTGGTGCGACCTTCGACCTTGAGTGAATCGATGCCGATTTTGACCAAGCGTTCAACGTGTTCCACCGCGCGCAAATCTTTGGAATTCATAATGTACGTGCCGTGTTCGTCTTCCATCACCGGCATCAATTCATTGGGATGATCGTGGCGCGCAATCAAATAAACTTTGTCGGCGGCGGGATGGCGTATCTGCGAACCGCAATCGGAAAGTCCCGACGCGCCCATCGCTTTGTCGAAATCAAAATCAATTTTTTGAATGTCGCCGGTCGCGTCTTCTCCGGCATCGGCAACTTTGTAATCCCAGCGGCAAGAGTTGGTACACGTGCCTTGATTGGGGTCGCGGTGATTGAAGTAACCGGACAACAAACAACGCCCGGAATACGCGATGCACAACGCGCCATGCACAAACACTTCCAACTCCATATCGGGACATTGCTGACGGATTTCTTCTATCTCATCCAGCGACAATTCGCGCGACAAAATCACCCGTGTCAGTCCCAGCGA
>JBAVPP010000363.1:0-1622 GCA_049693175.1 Gallionella sp.
GATATAAAGTTTTTTGCTCACGTTGTTGCTTTAGGTAAGGGAAAAGTCGGGCGAGATGCTAAAACAATAAGCACCTGAATCTGAAATAAATTCGACCAAAAAAGTCAGGTATGAATTCTAACGAAAACCGCTGGTGCGCGCAAAGAATTATGCTAGGATGCGCCTCAGAGGGTTGGGTGGGGTTTTGTTCTGAATGCGTTAAGGAATGGAACTGTGCTCGTGGGGGGAGAAAAGATGGCGAATAATCGCCACGGCAGTGAGTAAGACATTTGCGGTGTTGGTGTGTTTTCCGAAAGGAATCTCATGCGAATGCAGTAGATGAAATGACGCAATAAGAAACCAGCTTGAGCTGGTTTTTTATTGTCCAAAATTTACGCAATATATTCCTCGAACACCCGTAAAAACTCATCGCCATATTTTGCCAATTTTGCCTTTCCTACGCCGCTGACGCGCGCCATTTCGTCCAGTGTGTGCGGATGCAAACTCATCATTTCCACCAGCGTGCTATCGTGGAAAATTACATATGGCGGCACACCTTGTTCGCGTGCCAACTCCATACGTTTTGCTTTGAGTGCCGACCATAAGCCATCGTCTTGCACACCAGCCGGCGCGGGCTTTGCCGAGCGCGTGCCGCGCTTGTTTTTCGCCACTGTCACATCGCGGCGCAGCCATACTTCTTGTTCGCCGCGCAACACCGGGCGAGCTTGTTCGGTGAGTTTCAAACCGCCATACGCCTCGATGTCGGCAGTGAGAAAACCATTGGCGATAAGCTGGCGAAACACGCTGCTCCATTGCGTCGCGCTCCATTCTTTGCCGATGCCAAAAGTGGATTGCTGATGATGATTGTGGCGTTCAATTTGCGCGCTGAGTTTGCCGAGCAACACATCGCACAAATGTCCCACGCCGAAACGTTGTCCGGTGCGATACACGCACGACAACGCCATCCGCGCGGCTTGCGTGGCATCCCATGTTTCCGGCGGCTGCAAACAGTTGTCGCACTCGCCGCACTGTCCCGGATGTTCTTCGCCGAAGTAGCGCAATAAAGTTTGGTGACGACAGTCGATGGACTCGCAATAGCCCAATAGCGCGTCTAATTTTTGTCGCTCCACGCGCTTGCGCTCTTCCGGCGCGTCGCCCGCATCCAACATGCTGCGCATACTCACCACATCGCCCAAACCGTAGGCCAGCCAAGCGTTAGCGGGCAGGCCATCACGACCAGCACGGCCGGTTTCCTGATAATAACCTTCCATGCTTTTGGGCAAATCCAGATGCGCGACAAAGCGCACGTTGGGCTTGTCTATGCCCATGCCGAACGCGACCGTCGCTACCATCACCACACCTTCTTCGCGCAAAAATCGGCTCTGATTTTGGGCGCGCGTGGTGTTGTCCAGACCCGCGTGATAGGGCAGCGCGTCCCAGCCTTGTTCCTGTAACCAGGCGGCGGTTTCATCGACCTTTTTGCGCGACAAGCAATACACGATGCCCGCATCGTTGCTGTGCTCCGCATCTAAAAATTGCGTGAGTTGCGCACGTGCATTATTTTTATTCACCACGCGATAGCGGATGTTGGGACGGTCAAAACTGGACACGAATTGGCGTGCATTTTCCAACGCTAAACGCTC
>JBAVPP010000364.1:0-1898 GCA_049693175.1 Gallionella sp.
GTATGGATATACAAGGCGCGTGGCGAAATTTGTCCGCGATTTATGCAATTAAGGAATAGGATTTTGGAATTTGGATTTGGGATTTAGTTAAATGCGGTGTATCGGTTTTTCCAAATCCTAGTTCCCAAATCCAAAATCCTAACTAGGAGTTTCACATGTTAGCAATCATAGGCGGTCGCGGTCTGTCGCAATTGGCCAATCTTAAAATCACGCACCGTCAAGTGATGCGCACGCCTTATGGCGAGCCTTCCGGCGCGTTTTTGTTTGGCACGATAGACAAACACGAAGTGATTTTTTTGGCACGCCACGGATATGGCCATACCATCCCACCGCATCTGGTGAACTATCGCGCTAACTTGTGGGCATTGCGCGAGCAAGGCGTGAACAATGTTGTCTCGGTGGCGACGGTGGGCGGTATACGCGCCGACCTTAAACCCGGCGTGATTGTCGTGCCGGATCAAATCATCGACTACACACATGGGCGCGATGCCACGTTTTTTGAAGTGCGCGACAAGGCGTTTAGTAATGCGGATTTTACCTTGCCCTATAGCAGTCATTTGCGCGAACGCATTTTGCACAGTTTCAAAATTGCCGGACAGAATTGTGTGGATGGCGGTGTGTACGCCGCGACGCAAGGTCCGCGTCTGGATAGCATCGCGGAAATCAATCGTTATGAGCGCGACGGCGCGGATATGGTCGGCATGACAGGGATGCCGGAAACCGCGTTGGCGAAAGAATTGGAACTGCATTATGCAACCATCGCGGTGGTGGCAAATTATGCGGCAGGGCGCGGCGACAGCACGACACGCATCAATATGGAAAGTGTCAATGCCACCGCCGATGCGGCGATGGAACGGGTGCGCAATGTCATCGAGTGCATCGTTAATTGCAGCGACGAGGAATAGCATGACCGTGCGCACCGTATTGCGCATGGGCGATGCGCGTTTGTGGGAAGTCTCCAAACCCGTGGAGCAATTTGCCACGCGTGAGTTGCTGGCGTTACTGCAAGATATGCGCGACACCATGCAAGCCATGAATGGCGCGGGGTTGGCGGCTCCCCAGATAGGCGTGAATTTGCGCGTGGTGATTTTTGGCGTGCAACAAAACTCACGTTATCCCGATGCGGAAAATGTGCCGGAGACGGTTCTCATCAATCCCGTTATCGCGCCTATCAATGAGCAAACTGATATGGCGTGGGAAGGTTGCTTGAGTGTGCCGGGTATGCGCGGCGTGGTGCAGCGTTATAGCAATATTCGCTATCAGGGTTTTGATGAAAATGGCGTATGGATAGACCGCACCGTGAGTGGTTTTCATGCGCGAGTGGTGCAGCACGAATGCGATCATCTGGATGGCATTTTGTATCCCATGCGCATACAAGATATGACCCGCTTCGGTTTCACCAAAGAATTATTTCCCGATAAAGAAATGGATGACGAATGAATAAACTTTCATCTGTCACCCGCTCTCATGCCTTTTCCAGCATGGCGTGGGGCGCGATTGCCATGTTTTGCGTCATGCTCACCGGTACGGTCGGTTATCGCCTGATAGGCGGACCTGACTACAGTTGGGTGGACTGTTTTTACATGACCTTCATCACCGTCGCCACCATAGGTTTTAGTGAGATTATCGACATTTCTCACAATCCCGCTGGTCGCTTGTTCACTGTGTTTATCGCGACGGCGGGGATTGCAACTTTGACCTTTATGCTTTCGGCGGTGACCGCGTTCATACTTGAAGGTGATTTGAATCAGAAATGGCGGAGAAAGAAAATGCAAAAAACAATAGATCAGTTAAGCGATCATTACATCATCTGCGGTGTCGGCCGTGTGGGTGGCAACGTGGCGCATGAAATGGCGATGACCGAACGGCCTTTGGTGCTGATTGATTCCAATCAGGGC
>JBAVPP010000365.1:0-2245 GCA_049693175.1 Gallionella sp.
CTGTATGTGTGGTTGGTTTGGGTGGGTTTTAATCTGCTCATTTTGTTTATTTATCCGACCTTCATCGCGCCCTTGTTCAATAAATTTTCGCCGCTGCAAGACGACACCATGAAGGCGCGCATCAATGCCTTGCTGGCGCGTTGCGGCTTCACGTCCAGCGGGCTGTTTGTGATGGACGGCAGCAAACGCAGCGCGCATGGCAACGCCTATTTCACCGGCTTCGGCAAAAGCAAACGCATCGTGTTTTTCGACACGCTGCTGGAACGTTTAAGCATCAGTGAAGTCGAGGCGGTGCTGGCGCACGAGCTGGGACATTTCAAACACCGCCATGTGGTCAAGCGCATCATCGCGACCTTCGCGATCAGTCTGGCATTCTTGTGGCTGCTGGCGATGTTCATGCAAAATACCTGGTTCTATCAGGGATTGGGCGCGTCTAGCCAGTCCACCGCCATCGCCTTATTGCTATTTTTTATGGTGCTGCCGGTGTTTAGCTTTTTGCTCAGTCCGCTGATGTCGGCATACTCGCGCAAACATGAATTTGAAGCCGACGCATATGCCGCCAAACAGACCGCCTCGCAGGATTTGGTGAACGCGCTGGTGAAGTTGTATCAGGACAATGCCGCGACGCTCACGCCCGATCCGCTGTACTCTAAATTTTACGATTCACATCCGCCCGCCGCCTTGCGTGTCGCGCATTTGCAAACTTTATAGGAGATCAACATGAAAATTTTTCCCGCCTTGATTTTGTTGTGCGCCAGCCTGAATGCCGCCGCCGTTCCTTTTGCTTTTGGCAATGTGCAAACCGGTGAAAAAATGTTCGCACAATACAAATGCAATCGCTGTCATATCAATATGGTCGGCGGCGATGGCAGTGGTATTTTTACGCGCACGAATCGCCGCGTGAATAATGAGTCGCAATTAATCGCGCAAATCGGGGTCTGCGGCGGCAACGTGGACAAGGAATTTTCCGCGCAAGAAAAGCTCGATCTCGCGGCCTATTTGAATCGTTATTATCAATTCAAGTGAGTGTAAATATGACAACTGACTTAGCCAGTAAATCCTGCCAACCTTGCACCGGCGGCATGGCCGCATTGTCGCAACCGGAAATAGATAAATTGCTGCCGAAATTGCAGGACTGGCAGCAATATGACCGGCTTATTTGCAAGACCTATCACTTCAAAAACTATTACCAAACCATGGCGTTTGTGAATGCGATTGCCTGGCTGTCGCACCGCGAGGATCATCATCCCGATCTGATCGTGAAATACAAGGAATGCCGCGTGGAATATACCACTCACGCCATACACGGTTTGTCGGAAAACGATTTCATTTGCGCGGCGAAAGTCGAAGCGTTGCACGCACTTTGAACGCCACGCTACACGCGCAAATCGTCGCGGCATTCGGTCGCCAATATCTGGCGAAATTAGACGATGGCGAATTGTTGACCTGCCTCACGCGCGGCAAAAAAAGCGATGTGGTGTGCGGCGATTATGTCGAGTTGCAACGCACAGGTGACGCTTCATCCGGTTTGAGTATTGGCGCGCTAAATATCGGTCAGGCGGTGATAGACAAAGTCGCGCCGCGCTCGTCTTTGCTATTTCGCAGCGATGCCTTCAAGCAAAAACTCATCGCCGCGAATGTCACGCAAATCGTCATCGTGGTGGCGACCGAGCCATCGTTTAGCGACGAACTGTTAGCGCGCTGTTTAGTCGCCGCTTACGACCAAAATCTGGAAGTCATCATCGTGTTGAACAAATGCGATTTGCCTGCCGACGCGGCACGCGCACAACTCGCCCCGTATCGCGCCATCGCTTATCGCGTTATCGAGTTGTCGGCATTGCAAGATGTCACCACGCTGCGCGCCTTATTGGACGGCCATATCAGCGTCTTGGTCGGACAATCCGGTATGGGAAAATCCACGCTCATCAATGGGCTTTTACCTGACGCACAAGCTGCCACGCGCGAAATTTCCACGGTATTGGATTCCGGTAAACACACCACCACCCACGCTAAACTTTATCGCTTGAATAAAAAAAGCAGCGTGATAGATTGCCCCGGCGTACAAGCGTTTGGCTTGCATCATTTGAGTTTTGGCGCGCTAGAACAAGGCTTTATCGAATTCGCCCCGTATTTGGGGCAATGTCGATTCCGCGATTGCCGCCACCTAAAAGAACCCGATTGCGCACTGCAAAACGCCGTGAAAAAAGGCGAGATCAACGCGCGAAGATTGGAGTTGTTTTTGCAG
>JBAVPP010000366.1:0-3643 GCA_049693175.1 Gallionella sp.
GTCTGGGCTTGCTGCACTATGACGGCACTCCAGTTGCAGCGGAAGACATGGATGTGGCGCGCTTTGCAGTGCAACCAAAATGATCGCGCTCGACACCAATATCTTGGTTCGTTTGATTGTCAATGACGACCCTGTGCAAGGCAAAAAAGCCGCCAAGTTAATCGACAGCATTGATGCGTTTTTTGTGCCGCTCACGGTCACGCTGGAACTGGAATGGGTGCTGCGTGGACATTACCAACAGACACCTGCCGCCGTGGCATTGGCGTTGCGTGCGGTGCTGGAAATTTCCAATTTGCATTTTGAGTATGAACCTGAGGTTCTTCGCGCTTTGCGTCATTACGAAAACGGTTTGGATTTCGCCGATGCGCTGCACCACGCAAAATCGGAAGGCTGCAAAACGATGCTGACCTTCGACAAAAAATTTTCCAATAAAGCACAAACAGGCAAGCTGCATCCGCCTGTAAAATTGCTTAAATAATTCTTCAATATTTTTTAGAGACTGCCGTTATGAACCAAGCAATCGCACCAACAGACACCCATGCCGACGAGAACCAGATCATCACCGAACGCCGCAATAAATTAGCCGCTATTCGCGCGGCGGGCGTGGCGTTTCCCAATGATTTCGAGCGCAAAGATTTAGCGCAAACTTTGCATGAACAGTACGGCGAGAAAACACACGATGAGCTGGAAGCCTTGCAAATCAAGGTTGCCGTGGCAGGTCGCATGATGCTCAAGCGCGTGATGGGCAAAGCGAGTTTCGCCACGGTGCAGGATATGAGCGGACGCATTCAGTTGTTTATCAGCAACGATGGCATAGGCGAAGATGCGCATAGCGTATTCAAGCATTACGATTTGGGCGATATTTTGGGCGCGGTCGGCGTGCTGTTCAAAACCAAAACGAATGAATTATCCGTGCGCGTTTCGCAAGTGCGTTTGCTGACCAAATCGCTGCGCCCCTTGCCGGAAAAATTCCACGGTTTGTCTGACCAAGAACAAAAATATCGTCAGCGTTATTTGGATTTGATAACCAATCAAGATGCGCGCGAGGTGTTCAAAAAACGCACCAAAATTATTCAGGCGATACGCGAATTTTTTATTCGCCACGACTACATGGAAGTCGAAACGCCGATGATGCATTCTATCCCCGGTGGCGCATCCGCCAAGCCTTTCGAGACGCATCACAACGCGCTGGATATGAAGATGTATCTGCGCATCGCGCCGGAGTTGTACCTCAAACGCCTAGTCGTAGGTGGCTTCGAGAAGGTGTTCGAGATCAATCGCAATTTCCGCAACGAGGGTTTATCCACGCGCCACAATCCAGAATTCACCATGTTGGAATTCTACGAGGCATATCGCGATTACAAATATTTGATGGACTTCAGCGAAACGCTAATCCGCGAAGTGGCGCAAAAAGCTTTAGGCACAACGCTGATTTCTTACCAAGGTAAAGAGTTGGATTTGGGCAAACCTTTCCACCGTTTAACGATGGTGCAAGCGATACAAAAATATCATCCGCAATTTACCACCGAGCAACTCAACGACCGCGAATTTGTGGTCAACGAATTGCAAGATTTGAAAGCGAAATACAAACCGGAAGACGGCATAGGTGGCTTGCAGCTATCGCTATTCGAGGAACTCGCCGAGACGCAATTATTCGAGCCCACTTTCATCATCGACTATCCCGTGGAAGTCTCGCCGTTAGCGCGCAGCAGCGACAAAAATCCGCAAATCACCGAACGCTTTGAGTTGTTCGTGGTGGGTCGTGAATTGGCGAATGGTTTTTCTGAATTAAACGACGCGGAAGACCAAGCCGCACGCTTCGATGCGCAAGTCGCCGCGAAAGATGCGGGCGATGAAGAAGCGATGTTCAAAGATAACGATTATGTCCGCGCGCTGGAATACGGCTTGCCACCGACCGCCGGTGAAGGCATAGGCATCGACCGTTTGATTATGTTGCTGACGGATAGCGCGAGCATTAGAGATGTGATTCTGTTCCCGCATATGCGGGCAGAGG
Source organism: Gallionella sp. (assembly GCA_049693175.1). GTDB lineage: Bacteria > Pseudomonadota > Gammaproteobacteria > Burkholderiales > Gallionellaceae > Gallionella. Next base: position 2,015 of record JBAVPP010000366.1, read on the forward strand.
CCTAATTGATGCTAGCGAAGAGACCGTTCGTGGTGAGCCCGTCGAACCATAACGGTGACCCTTCGACAAGCTCAGGGCGAACGGCAAAAACTTGACCATGCTAACCAACGACACCACAAAGCATCTGCTCCAGCTTTATCCCATGCTGTCCGAACTGCCAGCGGCGGAGCTGGATACGTTGTTGAAAAATGCGACGGTGATGTCCTTGCCCGCAGGCACGGTGGTGTTCGATGAAAATCAGCCGTGCCAAGGCTTTCCGCTGGTATTGTCAGGCAGCATACGCGTCATCAAATCGGCCGCGAGCGGACGTGAGTTGCAACTGTACCGCGTCAGTCCGGGCGAAAGCTGCATACTCACCAGCAGTTGCTTGCTGGGTCACACGCGTTATCAGGCGCGCGGCATCGTCGAAGAAAATGTGGAATTGGTGCTATTACCCGCCGGAATTTTCCACACGTTGCTGGCGAAACATGAATCGTTCCGCAGCTATGTGTTCAACCTGTTTTCCGAACGCTTCACCGACCTGATGACGCTGGTTTCGGCAGTCGCGTTTCAAAAACTCGATCAACGTCTCGCCGCCTTGCTCATCCACAAACCATTGCACATCCACACCACGCATCAAGCCCTCGCCGACGAACTCGGCAGCGCAAGAGAAATCGTCAGCCGCTTGCTAAAAAGTTTTGCCGATCAAGGTTGGGTGAAACTGGGACGGGAGCAGATCGACATCGTGGATGCGGACGCGCTAAAAAAATTCGCGGCACTTTAATTCTTGCCGTCATCCCTGCGCAGGCGGGAATCCAGATAATTGAATGATTCCACGCGGAGCGTGACAGCGGTTTTGTCCGCTGCGCGAATTATTATTTCTGACTCGATTCCCGCCTACGCGGGAATAACGGAATTCAAAATGAGTATTACACAATCAAACTCCGCAAACTTTTTTCATCCGCTTGCACCACGCCGCGCTCGGTAATCAAGGCCGTTACTAATCTCGCGGGAGTCACATCGAAGCCGTAGTTCGCCACTGGCGTATCGGCAGGTGTGACGCGCACGGTATGGATTTTTCCATCGTCCGCCAGCCCGCTGATATGCGTCACCTCTTGTGCAGCACGCTCTTCAATGGGAATTTCTTGCACGCCATTTTGTAGCGTCCAGTCTATAGTCGGACTGGGTAGCGCGACATAAAACGGCACGCCGTTGTCCTGTGCCGCGAGTGCCTTGAGATACGTGCCGATTTTGTTGCACACATCGCCGCGCGCCGTCACGCGATCCGTGCCGACGATGACCATGTCAACCTTGCCATGTTGCATCAAATGCCCGCCCGCGTTATCGACGATGACGGTATGCGACACGCCATGCTGCCCCAACTCCCATGCCGTCAAACTCGCGCCCTGATTGCGCGGGCGCGTTTCGTCCACCCACACATGCAGCGGAATATTTTCTGCGGCAGCAGCATAAATAGGCGCGAGTGCCGTACCCCAATCCACCGTCGCCAGCCAGCCTGCGTTGCAGTGCGTCAGCACATTTACCGTCGATTTTTTTTGCAGATAAATTTCGCGTATCAAATCGTAACCGTGTTGCCCGATGGCGCGATTGATTTGCACATCTTCCTCGGCAATCAGCGCGGCTTCACGC
>JBAVPP010000367.1:0-3586 GCA_049693175.1 Gallionella sp.
AAAAAGTTTGCCGCAAATAAAAAATCACGCGCAAGCGTCCGCCGATATACGCGCGCAACTCGAATTTATCATCCACAAACGCTTTATCGAAACCACGCCGTATGAGCGTTTGCAGCATCTGCCGCGCTACTTAAAAGCTATCAATCTGCGTATCGAAAAACTGCGTGGCAATCCGGCGCGCGATGCGCAATGCATGGCACAAATTCAGCCGCTGACGCAGGCATTACAAAAATTACGACAGGCGTACAAAAGCGATACGCGCGTGGATGAATTTTCCTGGTTGATGCAGGAATTGCGCGTGTCGCTGTTCGCGCAAGAGTTAAAAACGCCCGTCATCGTGTCGGTGAAAAGATTGGAAAAAATGCTCGCCGGAATACGCGCTTAGTCGCGTAAAATAAGCATATTGTGATTAAGGGTTACGGGCGCGATTGTTATGTATAAAAATAGAGTGGACGTTTTGCTGGTTGGTGCGGGCGTGATGAGCGCGACACTGGGCACGCTGTTATCGCATCTCGATCCATCGCTCAAGATGGTGATGGTGGAACGCTTGAGCAAGGTCGCGCACGAGAGTTCGCACAGTTTGAATAACGCCGGAACCGGGCACGCGGGCTATTGTGAATTGAACTACACGCCGCAGCAGGATGATGGCACGGTCAAGATAGACAAGGCGTTGGAGATTAATGCCGCATATGAAGTGTCGCTGCAATTTTGGTCGTATCTGGTCGAACATCACGAGTTGCCTCAGCCCGAAAATTTTATCAATCCGATTTTTCATCAGAGCTTGGTGTGGGGCGAAAAAGACGTGGCGTTTTTGCGCCAGCGTTTTGCGCAACTTAGCGAACATCATCTGTTCGAGGAGATGGAGTACAGCGAAGACCCGGCGGTGCTGCGCGAGTGGATGCCGCTAATTATGGCGAAGCGCAAGGCGAAACAAAAAGTCGCCGCGACCCAAGTCAAACATGGCACGGATGTGGACTTCGGCCATCTCACGCGCAGCCTCGTGAAGTCGTTGAACAAGCACGATCACTTTGATTTGAAGTTGAGCCACAGCATTGTCGGCATGAAGCAATTGCCGAATGGTCGTTGGCGCGTGCGGGTGCAAGACCATCACGACGACAAAATACGGAGCATCAACGCGGGCTTTGTTTTCTTAGGCGCGGGCGGCGGCGCATTGCCGCTGTTGCAAAAATCCAAGATACCGGAAGCGTTGGGTTACGGCGGATTTCCGGTCAGCGGTCAGTGGTTGATTTGCAAAAATCCCGATGTGGTCAAACGCCATAAAACCAAGGTGTACGGCAAAGCACCGGTGGGCGCGCCGCCCATGTCCGTGCCGCATTTGGACGCGCGCATTATAGACGGCGAACCCGCGATGTTGTTCGGTCCATTCGCCAGCATCACCGGAAAATTTTTGAAAGAAGGCTCGATGTTCGACATCCTCGCCTCGCTCAAATCCGGCAACTTCAAACCCATGATGGCGGTGGCGATGGATAACTTGGACTTGATGCGTTACCTCATCGGCGAAGCGTTCAAAACACATAAAGAACGCGTCGCTGCGTTGCGCGATTTTTATCCCGAAGCGCGTGAACAGGACTGGGAATTAGCCTCCGCCGGACAGCGTGTGCAAATCATTAAACAATGCGACAGCAAAGGCGGCAAACTGGAATTTGGCACGGAAATCGTTACCTCGCAAGACGGCACAATCTCCACCTTACTAGGCGCGTCACCCGGCGCGTCCACCTCGGTGCAAGCCATGATAGAAGTGCTGGAACGCTGCTTCCCCGAACGCATTGCCAGTGCCGAATGGCAGGCAAAATTAAAACAAATGATACCGTCATATGGCGAATCGCTAGATGAAAATGTGCCACTGTTGCATGAAGTAAGAGAGCGGACTTTGAAGACGCTGCGATTGGCGTAGGAGCGAGCTTGCTCGCGAATTTATTTCTGTTTCGTGAGCAAGCTCGCTCCTACAAACTCAAAATCAAAATCGCCGGCGGTAGACTGGCAGCTACTAACCTTTTTTGTCTTGGCCGAAATTATGTAGCAGTTATCATATCTCAAAAAATACAATAAGTTGCGAATGATAAGTATTCGCCAACGTCTACTAATGGGGAGGCAAACCTGCCTGATTAGTTAAGCTCGGCTCCATAATTAAATAGCTTTGCGGGTTTTTATTGTTTATCGCAACTTACTGTTGTCTGCACTACCCTGAGTTCACGCATGATTAGGTGGTTTAGGGTATATACACCTTGCTCCGAAAGGGTTACTCCCTAAGTGTATTTGATTAACATGCCCGTAACCCCCATCGATTACTCTTCATGTTGGTTGTTTGCTATGCTTTCCAAGCGTAGAATTGTTCAGATAATTAGAGAATGATAATATTGTTAAGGGGGTAAAATGGGTAATGAATTAGTAGACGACGGCAATCGTCGTAATTTTTTGATCAAGCTCACGTCGGTGGTGGGTGGTGCGGGGGTAGCAGCGACGTGTGTGCCGTTTGTGGCGAGCATGAATCCGAGTACCGACGTATTGGCGAAAGCCGAGACCGAAGTTGATCTGGCCGATATCACTCCCGGTGGTGTGCGCACCGTGGCTTGGCAAGGCAAACCGGTGTTTATTGTGCGTCGCACTCCTGAAGAAATCCAAGCCGCGCAAGCCTCCTACGGCGTGATTGACCCGCAACCCGATGCCAAGCGCGTACAAAATCCTGAATGGCTGGTGGTGGTTGGTGTCTGCACCCACATGGGCTGCGTGCCGAACAAAGAAGGTCCGGGATGGACCTGCCACTGTCACGGCAGCCAATATGACGACAGCGGTCGCGTGGTACGCGGTCCCGCTCCTAAAAATCTTGATGTGCCCCCGTATCACTTCACGGCGGACAACAAACTCATCATCGGCAAAACCGCTTAGGAGAAATCGCCATGCCAGGACGTATATTACAATGGGTAGACCGTCGTTTTCCCCTCACCAGTTTTGTCAAACACGAACTCACCGGCTACCCCACGCCACGCAATCTTAGCTACTGGTGGAATTTCGGCTTTCTCGCCGGCTTCGTCCTTGTACTACAAGTCGCCACCGGCATTTTTCTTGCCATGCACTACAAAGCCGACGTAGCCCTCTCGTTCGACTCCATTCAGCAGATTATGCGCAACGTCAACTACGGCTGGCTGCTGCGCTATATGCACGCCGTCGGCGCGTCGGCGTTCTTCTTTGTCATCTTCATCCATATGGCGCGCACGCTGTATTACGGCTCATACCGCGCGCCGCGTGAGTTATTGTGGTGGACAGGTCAAGGCTTGCTGTTGTTACTCATGGCGACCGCTTTTATGGGCTATTTGCTGCCTTGGGGACAAATGTCCTTCTGGGGAGCGACCGTTATCACCAACCTATTCCGCGCCACACCATTCTTTGGTGACCAAGTGGTGATTTGGTTACGCGGTGATTTCACCGTGGGCGATGCCACCCTGACGCGCTTCTTCTCGCTGCATTATTTGTTCCCCTTCATCATTATCGGCGCAGTCATTGTGCATCTGGTGGCGTTGCATACCGTGAAGAGCAGCAACCCCAGCGGTATAGATTTGAAGGACAA
>JBAVPP010000368.1:0-5821 GCA_049693175.1 Gallionella sp.
GCACAGGGTTTGGTGGTCAGCACCTTTCACTCGCTGGGCATGCACATCCTGCGCGCGGAAGGAAAGTTGCTGGGCTATAAGCCGCAATTCTCCATTCTGGACTCCGGTGATGTGTGGAAGATATTTAGCGAGTTGACCAACTCCGGTGACAAGCAGGAGATACGCGATTTGCAAACGCAAATCTCGAATTGGAAATCGGCGTTCGTCTCGCCCGTGAACGCGTTGCACAACGCCAATAGCGAAGAAGAAAAAGTCCATGCGCGGATTTATACGCGTTATCAGGAAACGCTGCGCGCTTATCAGGCAGTGGATTTCGACGATCTCATTCATCTGCCTGTGGTGTTGTTTAACGAGCATGAAGAAGCTCTGGCGCGCTGGCAACATCGGCTGCGCTATTTGCTCATCGACGAATATCAGGACACCAACGATTGCCAATATCAACTGACCAAATTGCTGGCGGGACCTCGCGCCGCGTTCACGGCGGTGGGTGATGACGATCAGGCGATCTATGCATGGCGAGGTGCGAGCATAGAAAATCTGCACAATCTGCGTAGCGATTTTAGCAATCTCAAAGTCATCAAACTGGAGCAAAACTATCGTTCCTCGCAACGCATTTTGAAGGTGGCAAATCACCTCATCAACCACAACACCAAAGTGTTTGAGAAAAAACTCTGGAGCGAACACGGCATAGGCGACACGGTGCGCATCTATGCGGCGCGCGACGAGGAACACGAAGCCGAGAGTGTGGTGATGAAACTCATCGCGCACAAGTTCGAGCATCGAACCAAGTTTTCCGACTACGCGATTTTGTATCGCAGCAATTATTTGTCGCGCGTGTTCGAGGAACAATTGCGCGCCCAGCGTGTGCCGTATACCGTTAGCGGCGGCACGTCATTTTTCGATAAGCCGGAAATCAAAGACATCGTTTCCTATTTGCGTTTGCTGGCGAACACCGACGATGATCCGGCGTTCATACGCGCCATCACCACACCCAAACGCGGCATCGGCAATGCCACGCTGGAAAAGCTCGGCAACTATGCCGGGACGCGCCACATCAGCCTGTTCGAGGCAGCGTTTGAGTTTCCGGTGCAAGAACTATTAACCCCGCATCAGCACGAGGATTTGATGACGTTTTGCAATTTCATCAATCGTCTCGAAGACCGCGCCGATAAAGACCCCTGCGCGGAATTGCTGGATGAATTATTGCGCGCCATCAATTACGAAACTTGGTTGTATGACTCGCATGAATCGCGTCAGGCGGAAGGCAAGTGGAAGAACGTGCAGGACTTCATCGGCTGGATAAAACGCAAAGCCGAAGCCGACGAAAAAAATCTGCTGGAAATGGTGCAGACCATCGCGCTCATCAATATGCTGGAAGGCAAAGATCAAGAGGTCGACGCGGTGTCGCTGTCCACGCTGCACGCCGCGAAAGGCTTGGAGTTTGGGCATGTGTTTATGATAGGCGTGGAAGAAGATATTTTGCCGTTCCGCGATAGCGACGAAAAAGGCATAGAAGAAGAACGCCGCCTCATGTATGTTGGCATCACGCGCGCCGAGCGTAGTTTGCAAATCAGTTATTGCAATCGCAGGCGGCGCGGCAAAGATTGGTACGCCTGCGAACCCAGCCGCTTTTTAGACGAGATGCCGGAAGGTGAATTGACCTATGCCGGCGGTCACGCCGATGCCGCGCCCACCGTCACGAAAAATGAAGGCATGGATAAATTGGCGAGGTTGAAAGCGATGCTGAACAAGACGGGTGATGAAATGCAAAATGATTAGACAATCTCTAAACGAACGCCGCCGCGCTTTCAACCCGTAATTCCCCTTATAATTTATCGCAATATTACTGTCATAATTTTTAATCGAACTAAGAGGAGTATGTATGGGTATTGGGTCGGTGATGTTGGATGTGGTGGGGACGACGTTGACTGCGGAGGACGAGGCGCGGTTGATGCATCCGCTGGTGGGCGGGGTGATTTTGTTTAAGCGCAATTATGAATCGCCCGCGCAACTGACCGCGCTGACTTCCGCCATCCACGCGCTGCGCAGTCCGTCGTTATTGATTGCGGTGGATCACGAAGGTGGTCGGGTGCAGCGTTTCCGCGACGGGTTCACCATCATTCCGGCGATGCGCGAGCTGGGAAAAATCTGGGATGCGCATCCGCAAAAAGCGCGCCATCTGGCGCAGCAAGCCGGCTTCGTGTTGGCTTCCGAGTTGCGCGGTTGCGGCGTGGACTTTAGTTTTACGCCGGTGCTGGATATGGATTACGGGCAAAGTTCGGTGATTGGTGATCGTGCGTTTCACAGCGAGCCGCAAGCCATTGCGGAACTGGCGCACAGTTTATTGCAAGGTTTGAAACAAGGCGGTATGCACACTGTGGGCAAACATTTTCCGGGTCACGGTTATGTCGCTGCCGATTCGCATTTGGATATTCCGGTCGATGAACGTTCCTTTGTGGACATCGAAATGGCCGACATGATTCCGTTCAAACGCATGATCGAATATGGCCTGACGGCGGTCATGCCCGCGCATGTGATTTATCCCAAAGTGGATGCGCGTCCGGCGGGATTTTCGCCGGTATGGCTGAAGCAAATTTTGCGCGAACAATTGGGTTTTGAAGGCGTGATTTTTAGCGATGATTTGAGTATGGAAGGCGCGACGGTGGCGGGCAATATTGTGCAACGCGCCGAGGCCGCGCTGCACGCCGGTTGCGATATGGTGCTGGTGTGCAATAAGCCGGAATCGGCGGATGAATTATTGCGTGGCTTGCACTGGGAAATGCCGCTCACCAGCCGTGCGCGCCTAATGCAAATGCGTGGTGCAGCCCATCCGATTCCATTGGAAAAATTGCACGAGCAAGCCGAATTTTTGAAAGCATTGGATGAGGTTGCCAGCATAGGCATGAGCAGCCCTGAGCTGCCGCTGGTTTGAAAAGTGTCTGCGGTGGCGCATCGCGGCGTTGTGCGGTACTCGCTCTGTCGCCTACCTGTACGGTATGTCTCGGTCGCTCCGTGCCACACGCCTTGCGCTGCATCCCCCTCGACGACTTTTCAGCTCGCTCCTTACATGGCTTTGCCATTTGCTCCCGCGCTTGAGATAATCCGCGCTTGAATTTTCACGCAGTGTATTTTGGTAAACCGATATGAGTGAATTACAAACGGCCTTGTTGCTGATCGGCGTGGGTGTGATGGTGGTGGTGTACGGCTACGGCTGGTGGCAGCAACGCCGTTTGAGTCGCAAATTTGGCGCGGCTTTCAAGGCGAATCACGCCGATGCCTTGTATCAGGCTGACGAGCAAACCCTCGCGCCGCCGCTCAAGCCTGAGGCGAAACAGGCCATGGACATCACGCTGACGCACGAATTTATACGCGACACGGAAGGCTTGCCGGATGAGCATGTTTTAGAACAAGCTGCCGCGCCGTCGCATGTGTTGGATGAGTCCTGCGCTTTGCTGGGGGCGAGCAGCGATTTCATCATAGCCTTGCATTTGCGCGAGCCTTCTTCTTGCGCGGTGCTGGACGGATTTTGGCAACGTAAATTCGACTTTGGCAAACCGGTGCAAGTGTGCGGACTGACTTTGAATGGTGAACGCTGGGAGCGCGCCATCGCCGAGAGTCAAACCTTGTATACCCGCTTTCGCATTGCCGTGCAACTGGTCGATAGAAGCGGCGTAATCAGTGCCACTAAGCTGGCGGATTTTAGAGATTTGGTTTTGGGTGTGGCGAAACAAATCAAAGCCGAAACCACGGTTGCCGATTTGACCGCGACCCATGCGCAAGCTGTGGGGTTGGATGCGTTTTGCGCCAAGGTCGATCAAATGGTAGGCATCAATTTACTGCCGCCGGGTGAGCGTTTATTGTTGGGCAGTCGCATCGCGCAAGCCGCCGCGCTGCAAGGCATGACACTGGAATCGGATGGTGCGTTTCATTTGTTCGATGAGCAGGGATTCAGTTTGCTCAGTCTCATCAATCACGACACCAAACCGTTTCAGCATCACACTTTGGAGACCGCCAGCAGCACAGGTCTTACGCTGCTGTTGGATGTGCCGCGGGTGCAAAATCCCGCCACGCAATTCGATTTGATGACACAAATCGCGCATGAATTGGCGCAAGAATTGCAACTGAATCTAGTCGATGATCAGCGCGTGCTGCTCAGCGCCGGCGGCCTGTCACGCATACGCGAACAAATCGTCGCGGTCGAAACACAAATGGGCGAACACGACATCGCTCCGGGCAGCGCGCAAGCGCGCAGGCTGTTTGCATGATGGATGCGGCGCAAAAAGTCGCGCAATTGCGCGGCGAAATCGAACGACATAATCACGCCTATTACACGCTGGATAATCCCGCGATTTCCGATGCGGAATACGATCAATTATTCCGTGAATTGCAAACGCTGGAAGCCGCACATCCCGAACTGCAAACGCCCGATTCGCCTACCTTGCGCGTCGGCGGCACACCGCTGAAAATTTTTCAGGAGGTACAGCATCGCACTGCCATGTTGTCGCTCAATAATGCTTTTTCCGAAGTCGAAGTGCGTGCCTTCGATGCGCGCATCCGCGAGACTTTGGATATGCAAGAAATCGAATACGCGGTCGAACCCAAGTTCGATGGACTGGCGATTACGCTGACGTACCGCGATGGGATTTTTGTGCAAGGTGCGACGCGTGGCGACGGTAATGTGGGCGAGGATGTCACCGAAAATTTGCGCACCGTGCGCGATATTCCGCTGCGCTTGTATGAGCCGATTGCGGATATGGAAGTGCGCGGCGAAGTGCTGATGTTCAACGACGATTTTGCCGCACTCAACGAAGCGCAACGCGCCAAAGGCGACAAGGAATTCGTCAATCCGCGCAACGCGGCGGCGGGTGCGTTGCGCCAACTTGATTCACGCATCACTGCCAGCCGTCGCCTGAGTTTTTTCGCTTATGGCGTGGGATATTGCGCGGGCGTGAATTTGCCGCATGAGCATCATCAGCAAATGGCGTTGCTTAAAAAATGGGGCGTGGCAGTGGCGCAACAGCGTCGCGTGGTGCGTGGTGTGGCGGGCTTACTGGAATATTTTTCCGACATGGGCAAGCTGCACGCCGACTTGCCATTCGCCATCGACGGCGTGGTGTACAAAGTCAACGACACGGTATTGCAGCAGCAATTGGGTTTTGTGTCGCGCGCGCCGCGTTTCGCCATCGCGCATAAATTTCCCGCCGAGGAAGCGAGCACCACTTTGCTGGACATTGAGATACAAGTCGGACGCACCGGCGCGTTGACACCCGTGGCGCGGCTAGAGCCAGTGTTCGTCGGGGGGGTGACCGTGACCAATGCGACCTTGCACAACGAGGATGAAATTCGCCGCAAAGATGTCCGTATCGGTGACACCGTGGTGGTGCGCCGCGCGGGTGACGTGATACCGGAAGTGGCGCGCGTGGTGATTGAAAATCGACCTGCCGATGCACGCGAATTTCTCATGCCGGCTGTGTGTCCAGTGTGTGGTTCGCATGTTAGTAAAGCGGAAGATGAGGCGGTATCGCGTTGCACCGGTGGGCTGTTTTGTCCCGCGCAGCGCAAGCAAGCATTGCTGCATTTTGCCAGTCGCCGCGCGATGAATGTGGATGGCTTAGGCGATAAATTAGTCGAGCAATTGGTCGATGCGAATATCGTCTGCACACCGGCTGATTTGTATCGGCTGGGTTTGCTCGCGCTGGTTAATTTGGAACGCATGGGCGAAAAATCCGCGCTGAATTTGTTGTATGGAATTGAACACAGCAAGCACACCACGTTGGCGCGTTTTATCTTTGCATTGGGCATACGCAATGTGGGCGAGACC
>JBAVPP010000369.1:0-2124 GCA_049693175.1 Gallionella sp.
GCTGAAAGACTGGCTGACGAGTTGTGTGGAAAAAATGGAACAGAATACCGACGTGACCCTGCAAGAATTATTTGCAAAAGATGGTATTGGCTAACGGTGTTCTTTTTTTCGTGTTATGCCGCTGTTATTCAGACAGCGTTTCTTTAACCGCAGACTGCGCAGCCACGGGCGCGGAGGCTTGAACCGCTGATTTTTCGCCTTCGATTTTATTTCCTATCCAGTCCACGATCTTGTCCGCGCCAAAAGACGCGACAGTTGCGATGGTGAATACCACGACATTCAGCGTGAAGCCCTTTTGAATGTCCTGTTCCAGCAAAAAACGCCGCACATACCAAGCCGCGACAAAAAACACGATGGTGGAGAGTAGCAAACTCCATATTGAGGGCATGGCTAACATGATGACTTGCCGAGTTGAGTGAATGCCGATTATATCAAGCGTGTGTTGTTCTTGCCCGCCCCCGCCTTTTGCGATTTAATGCGCGACGTTTTTTATTCGTTGGAGTGCAACATGGGTTGGTTGGAAACGATTTTTGAAGGCTCGTTGTGGAACAGCCGTTTCGTCATCATCGCGGCGGTGATAGGCAGCCTGATGGCGGGCTTCGCAATTTTTTATATGGCAACGGTGGATGTGGTATTTTTGTTCGAACACGCGCTGCATTATGCCGATAGCAACTTGACCGACGAGGCGCGCAAAGCCTTGCATGACAGCACGGTGTCGCACATCGTGGAAGTGGTGGATGGCTATTTGCTGGCAACCGTGATGCTGATTTTCTCGCTGGGTCTGTATGAGTTGTTCATCAGCGACATCGATCAAGCGCACGGCAGCAAAGCGTCCAGCAAAATTTTGGTCATCAACAGTCTGGACGATTTGAAATCGCGTTTGGCAAAAGTCATACTGATGATTTTGATCGTGACGCTGTTTGAGCAGGCAATCAACATGCACATTGCCACACCGCTGGACTTGGTGTATCTGGGCGCGAGCATCGCGCTAATCGCGCTGGCGTTGTATTTGAGTCATGCGGCAGATGCCGGCACACACGACGATGGTGGTGCGCATGATGATGAAGATGAGGAAGCCGCGCCTGAAAAACATGGACATTAATTTTCCGACTTCGCTTAAAACAAATCTGCACGGAATAACCGCCGGACTGTGTTTGTTGCTTTCCATATCCGTGCAGGCGAGTGATTTTTCTGTTCAGGATATGCAAGGCAAAACGCATAGCTTGGCGGAACATCGCGGCCAATGGGTGCTGGTGAATTTTTGGGGAACTTGGTGTTCGCCCTGCCTGAGCGAGATTCCCGAACTCAACGAATTGCAATCCGCGCATCAGGATTTGCTTATCATCGGCGTGGCGATGCAATCGGGTAAAAAAAGCGAGGTGGCGAATTTTGTTGAAGCACATCACATGGCGTATCCGGTGGTGATGGGGACGCACGCCATCGCCGAACAAATACGGTTGGCCGCCGGTCAAAAAGAGGCGATCGAAGTGCTGCCCACCAGTTTTTTATTCAATACCAAAGGCGGGTTGGTTTATGTGCAGTCCGGCGAACTGACACGCAAGACGGTAGAGAAATTTATCAAGAATAAAACTAATTAGCCGAGACGTATTTGCCGACGGTGCGATGCGCCAATTCCCAATGATTATGCCAGGCGGCGCGTACCATGTTGGGATACTCCGGCTTGCCCAAGCTGCCGTTGTAACGCCCCAGCGCGCGGAAATAATCACCGCGTTCCATATCCAAATAATGCCGCAATATCGTACAGCCGTAGCGCAGATTGATGCGCAAGTGGAATAGATTGTGTTCACTCGTGCCAATCTCGCTCACCCAGAACGGCATGACTTGCATATAGCCGCGCGCACCGACCCGCGACACGGAATATTTTTTGAAACCGCTCTCGACTTCTATCAGTCCCAACACCATTTCGGGATCGAGTCCGGCGCGTGTTGCCTCGTAATGCACCGTCTTGAGAAAATCCATACGCTCGTTTTCATTCGGAAAACGTTTTTTCAAGCGGCGCGACATTTCACCCAGCCAGACATCCGCTTCATATTGCGTGGCGAAGGCAAGTTTAGGCGATGCCTGATCCGACACGCTGCGCTGCAACACCGCGCGCACACTGGC
>JBAVPP010000370.1:0-8558 GCA_049693175.1 Gallionella sp.
GTGCTGTTCGATAAAAGTTGCTGCGCGTTGCGGAAACAGCGCGGTAAAGTCTATACGCGGCAACAACATATCGGAGTCGGCACGTTTTTGATTCAGCGCGTCGCGTAACACATTCAGCAGCACTTGCGCGGAAGCCTTATGGATAGGCGTGTTCAAGGCGGCGATGCACAATGGCTCCCAAAGTTTAAGCGACAGATTCGCGTCTTGTCCGTGCTGTGCTAGCAACGCGCTGACGGTCATATCGTGCGCTAAACGAAACTTCATATTGCGCAGCATGAGCATAAAACGCGCAGCCTTAAAGCGTTCGCTCCAAGTCAATCCTTGCGCATTCAACAACGCGACGAGTAAGTGCAGCGGAGCGGGTAAGTGCGGAGCTTTGAGTGCGAAGTGATGATGCAAATCGAGTTGCAGCGGCAGCCGCAAAAAATCATCTTCGATATTGCCGCCGACCATTTCAATCAATCGCAAAGTTTCGCGGTAGCAACCAAGTAATAGATGCTGACCGTTATCCAATTGCGTGTCGTTATAAACCACCCCGCGCGCCCGACCGCCGAATTGTTTCGCGCTCTCAAACACCGTAACCGAAATGCCGCGCGCAGCCAATTCCACCGCTGCCGACATGCCCGCGTATCCACCGCCGACTATCCCTATGTTCAGTTTTGTATCCAAGTTTTGAACGCCAGCCAGAGCTTGCGCAGCGGGGTGAGTGAGACGCGCTCTTTGAGTACGTGGCAACCGCTGGCGACGACTTCAATCAGCGTGGCGCGATAGATGGCCGCCATGATTAAACCGGTGCGCTGGGTCTTGCGATCTTCATTCGGCAACAGTGCCAACGCCTGATCGTAAAAGCGTTCGGCGCGTGCTATTTGAAATGCCATGAGTTTTTGGAAATTCTCTGTTTCGCGCGCATTTAGAATATCCGCCGCCGTTACGCCGAACTGTTGCATCTCGTCCATCGGCAAATAAATACGATTGCGCCGCGCATCTTCGCCTACATCGCGGATGATGTTGGTGAGCTGAAATGCGATGCCTAAATCGTGCGCATATTTCAACGTCTGGCGATTTTTGTAACCGAAAATTTCCACACTCAACAAGCCCACAACAGACGCGACGCGATAGCAATAGAGTTGCAGCGATTTGAAATCGGCATAGCGCGGCTGATCCAAATCCATCTCCATGCCGTCGATGATTTCCAGCAAATGTTCCTGCGCCATATTGAATTGCTTGACGATGGGAACGAGCGCAATCGCAACGGGATGTTGCGGTTTGCCGCCATAAATTTCCGCCACTTGGCTACGCCACCAATTCAAGGTAGTGCGCGCCACTTGCTCGTCGGTGCATTCATCCACCACGTCGTCCACCTCGCGGCAAAACGCATACAAGGCAACAATCGCGCGGCGTTTTTCTGGCGGCAAAAACATAAAGCTGTAATAGAAACTCGACCCGCTGGCAGCGGCTTTGTCTTGGCAGTATTGATTGGGATCCATATTTTTCAGTAACGATGCGGTGCAGATTTGGCGAGCATGATAACCCAGTCGAACGGGCGCAACACCGGACGTTTATTAAACACGTCGTAATCGACCGCTTCAATTTTTTTGAGGATGCGGAGACCGCCTTGAATAATCATGCGCATTTCTAAACCGATGCGTCCCGTCAAAATACTGCCCAGCGGCGCACCTTGTAACATAAGGGTTCTGGCTCTATTAACTTGGAATTTCATCAACGCGCGCCATGCGTCATTGCAGACTTTTTGCGTGATATTTTTTTCGATCACGCCGAACTTTTCCATCTCATCCAGCGGCAAATAAATGCGCGCAATCGCGTCGTCTTTGCTCACGTCTTGCCAGAAATTGATGAGCTGCAACGCGGTGCAAATCGCATCGGAATAGGCGATATTAACCGGGGTTGCTTCTTCATAAAGATGCAGCATCAGCGTGCCAACCGGATTTGCCGAACGGCGGCAATAATCCAGTAGTTCTTCGTAATTCGCGTAACGCTTTTGCACCACGTCTTGTGAGAACGCATCCAGCAAATCGTAGAAGGGCTGCATGGGTAATTCATGCTGCGCGACTTCAAGCGCGAGGTGTTGGAACAGCGGGGTGAGCGGAGTTTCATGTGCGGTGATGCGGGCGAGTTCGGCGCGAAATTCATCTAATTTTTCTAACCGTTCTTGGTCAGAAAAATCGCCTTCATCCGCAATGTCATCTGCCTCGCGCGCAAAGTGATAAATCGCCGCCACAGGTTTGCGCAAACGGCGCGGCATTAAAACAGACGCAACAGGAAAATTTTCGTAATGCTCTACAGACAAATCCATTTTTCGGGCGCATCGCGGCGTTGTGTGCTCGCTCATTCCTCTTCTACCCATTTGGTATGCATCGTCATTCGCTCCGCCACGCCTTGCGCTGCATCCCGAAAGTCTGAATTTGAAAATCGTTATATGAGGTCATTTCGGTGCAGCATAAACACGAACTGATCGCCCGCCGTGACATCCAGCCAAGTGAAAGGCAGCTTGGGATATTCAGCTTCTAGCAGGTCGCGGTTGTGGCCGATTTCCACAATCAAAATCCCGTTGTCGGTGAGGTGTTGCGCGGCATTTTTTAGGATGATGCGCGTGGCATCTAAGCCATCTTCGCCGCTGCCTAATGAGAGTTCAGGTTCGTGCAAATATTCCTGTGGCAGGGCGGCGACTGAGGGCGCATCCACGTAAGGTGGATTGCTGATAATGAGGTCGTAGCGCCGATTGCCTAGTTGGCTGAATAAGTCGGACTGTATCAATTTCACGCGATCTTGCAATTCGTAATCGGTGACGTTGTGCGCCGCAACTTGTAGTGCGTCGGGTGACAAATCTACCGCATCAACTTGCGCATAAGGAAATTCGTGCGCCGCCAAAATCGCCAAGCAACCGCTGCCGGTACACATATCCAATACGCTGACTACCGCTTCCGCATCGGCTATCCACGGTGATAATTGCGTGCGCAATAATTCCGCGATAAACGAACGCGGCACAATGACACGCTCGTCCACATAGAAGCTGTATTCGCCCAAAAATGCTTCGTGCGTGAGGTAGGCGGCGGGGATGCGCTCTTGCACACGGCGTTGAATAATGTCCAGCACTTCGGCGCGTTCGGATGTCGTCAAACGCGCGTCGATAAAGGGTTCTAAGCGGTCTAGCGGCAAATGCAAAGTGTGCAAAATAAGATACACGGCTTCGTCATACGCATCGCTGCTGCCGTGACCAAAAAATAATTCGGCTTGATAAAAACGGCTCACCGCGAAGCGCACATAATCGCGCACGGTGTACAAATCTTGTGTCGCTTCAGAAAAATGCGTGCTCATTTTTTGTCACTAGGATTACTTTTATCGGCCAACTCTTTTGCTTTTGCAGCAGCATCCAATTTTGCTTGCGCTTCCGGGCTGTATTTGTGCTTATGAATGTCGTAACGCAGCAGTGCTATAAACACAATCATGGCGAAGGCAATCACAACAATCAAAGTCATCATTTTTTCACCAGCAGATTTTCCAGGGTAATTTGATAGGTGAGTTTCAGCGGTTCGATGTCAGCCACACCCACGCATTCATTAAGTTTGTGGATAGTCGCGTTAAGCGGGCCGAACTCAATGACTTGCGGGCAAATGTCGGCGATAAAACGTCCGTCCGATGTGCCGCCGCTGGTGGAAAGTTCCGGCGTGATGCCATAGGATTTTTGTATCGCGTCGCTGATTGCCACGACCAAACTGCCTTTCGCAGTGAGATAGGGTTTGCCGGAAAGCTCCCACAGCAAGTCATATTCCACGCCATGTTTGTCCAAAATCGCATGGACT
The DNA here is from genome assembly GCA_049693175.1 of Gallionella sp. Taxonomy (GTDB): domain Bacteria; phylum Pseudomonadota; class Gammaproteobacteria; order Burkholderiales; family Gallionellaceae; genus Gallionella. The sequence goes on from JBAVPP010000370.1 coordinate 3,822, forward strand.
TTATCCTGCAATTGCTGTGCAGTGCTGGCGGTGGAAAAACGGAAATTAAATAAAATCTCCGCCGTGCCGGGAACAACATTGGTCGCGCCCGTGCCGCTGTTCATATTGGAAATTTGCCAGGAGGTCGGCGGGAAATATTCGTTGCCGTTATCCCATGTGGTGGTCGCCAATTCCGCGATGGCGGGGGCGACCATGTGGATAGGATTTTTCACCAGATGCGGATAGGCGATGTGACCTTGTATGCCTTTAACGGTCAGCGTTCCGTTGAGTGAGCCGCGTCGGCCATTTTTAATCATGTCGCCAACTTTTTTGTTGGAAGTCGGTTCGCCCACGATGCAAAAATCTATGCTTTCGCCGCGCGCTTGCAAAGCCTCCACTACGCGCACCGTACCATCAATTGCCACACCTTCTTCATCGGAAGTAATGAGCAGCGCAATCGAACCGTTGTGTTTGGGATGCTCGGCGAGAAACGCTTCGATGGCGGTGATGAACGCCGCGATGGAAGTCTTCATATCCGCCGCACCGCGACCGTACAACATGCCGTCGCGTATCGTCGGCTCGAACGGTGGCGAGAACCAGGATTCGGGCGGGCCGCTGGGCACGACATCGGTATGTCCGGCGAACACCACAACAGGACTGGTCGCTCCGCGACGCGCCCACAGATTATCCACGTTGCCAAAACGCATACGTTCGATGCTGAACCCCAATTTACTCAGACGCTCGATGAGTATGTCCTGACAGCCCGCATCTTCGGGTGTGAGCGAGCGACGGGCGATGAGTGCTTGGGCGAGAGCTAAGGTATCAGACATAAGATATAAGATATTAGAGTTGAAAGATTTTGCGATAAGCGGTTTCATCAAAACCGATATGCAACAATGTTCCATCGCGCACTAGCAACGGACGTTTAATCACGCTGGTTTTTTCCAACATTAAAGTCAGCGCGCTGGCGTTATCGACGATTTGCAATTTGCGTTGTTCATCCAAGCCGCGCCAAGTTAGCCCGCTGCGGTTGATGAGCTTGTGCCACTCGGTTTGTTGCAACCAGGATTGCGCGGTTTCGGCAGTCAGCCCGTGTTTTTTGAAGTCGTGAAATTCCACGACAACGTCATGTTCAGACAGCCAGTCGCGCGCCTTCTTGACGGTGTTGCAATTGGGAATACCGTACAATTTCATTCCGGCGCATCCATATTCAATTTAATTTCGCTGAAACTCGCGGCTGTCGAATGTTTGCCTGATTTACTGGGATCGAAAATCGCATTTTTGGTGGTTTTGTGGTTGCTGGAAAATTCAATCAAGCTGGACAGATTACTTGCCGAATCGGCATGTAGCATGCCTTCTTCCTTCGTGATTTTTCCGGTTTTGATGAGTTTATATAATGCTTGTTCGAAAGTCTGCGAACCTGCTGAAACGCTTTTTTCGATGGCATCGCGGATTTTTTCAATCTCATCGTTCTTAATCAAATCACCAATCAATGAAGTTTTGAGCAGAATCTCAACGGCGGGAATCAGCTTGCCATCGATTCCGCGCACCAGACGTTGCGAGATGACCGCGCGCAAACACATAGACAAATCCGACAACACGCTCATGCGTGATTCGTAAGGAAAGAAATTCACAATACGGTTCAGCGCGTGATAGCTGTTATTGGCATGTAAAGTGGTCAGGCACAAGTGTCCGGTCTGCGCGAATATCAGCGCGTGGCGCAAGGTCTCGCGGTCGCGCACTTCGCCTATCATCAGCACGTCCGGTGCTTCGCGCATCCCGCTGGACAGCGCGTGGTCATAAGACAAAGTATCCGTGCCAATCTCGCGCTGATTGACGATGGATTTGTTGTGTCTGAAAATATATTCGACCGGATCTTCTATGGTCAGGATATGACCGCTGCTGCTGCTGTTGCGATGTTCTATCATTGCCGCCAGCGTGGTCGACTTGCCCGAACCGGTCGCGCCCACCACCAGCACCAGACCGCGTTTTTCCATGATTAAGTCTTTAAGCACAGCGGGCAGATTCAGTTTTTCCACGCGATTAATCTGCTCCTTCACATAACGTATCACCAGCGCAATGTCACCGCGCTGGCGAAACACGTTGACGCGAAAATTGCCTATTGCCGGTTCACGGAAAGAAAAATTCATTTCCATTTGCACTTCGAAATCGTCTATCTGACTCGGTGTCATCAACTCGTAGGCAATCTGTTTGGTCATCGCGCCCGTGAGTATTTGCGCGTTGACTGCCATTGCTAAGCCCTCGATCTTGATGTTGACCGGCGCGCCGACCGAGAAGAACAAATCCGATGCCTGCTTGTCAGCAGCGAGTTCCAGCAAAGGTGTGACAATCATGGTGTTCTCCTAAGGGCAGGTTGAGGATTACGGAACTGGGATTGAAGGGCGGTGATCGTGTTTATTCAATCCCAAATCCGCTGTCCTAATTCCTATTAGATTCCGCGCAACAGTTCATTGATACCGACTTTGCTCAGTGTTTTTGCATCCACTTTTTTCACGATAACCGCGCAATACAAACTGTATTTGCCATCGGCGGAAGGCAGGCTACCGCTGACCACCACCGAACCGGCTGGTACGCGACCATAAGTGACCGTGCCAGTTTCGCGGTCGTAAATTTTGGTGCTTTGACCGATGAACACGCCCATCGAAATCACCACGTTATCTTCCAGAATCACGCCTTCAACGATCTCGGAGCGCGCGCCAACGAAACAGTTATCACCGATGATAGTCGGGTTGGCTTGCACGGGTTCAAGCACGCCGCCTATGCCCACGCCGCCAGACAAATGCACATTTTTGCCGATTTGCGCGCACGAACCGACGGTCGCCCAAGTGTCCACCATCGTACCCTCATCGACATACGCGCCGATGTTCACATAGGACGGCATCAGCACCACATTTTTGCCGATGAATGCGCCACGGCGCGCAGCCGCCGGAGGCACAACACGGAAGCCGCCTTCACGGAAATCGCGGCTGTTGTAGTCGGCGAATTTGGATGGCACTTTGTCGTAATAATTGGTGAAACCGCCTTTAATGAAAGCGTTGTCTTCCAAGCGGAACGACAGCAACACGGCTTTTTTCAACCATTGATGCGTGACCCAATCACCATTGATTTTTTCCGCCACGCGCAATGAGCCATTGTCCAATTTGGCGATGACGGCATCGACGGCTTCTTTAAGTTGCGCATCCGCATTGCGAGGCGTGATTTCGGCGCGACGTTCAAAGGCGGTTTCTATGATTGCTTGTAATTGATCCATGATGATTTCCAGTGAAATAAAAATGTTGCGTGGTTAAAGGTTAATAATTCGCCCGACATTATAGCCGCCCTGCGCTGGCTGTGGCTCTTGCCATTATTTATCCGGCAACTGCCGGGGCGAGTTTTCGGTAGAGTCGTGCTCGGCGGAAAATTCCGGAAAGAGTTGCGCATTTAATTCATTGAACATGAGCGTGGCTTCGCGCTTGAGTCCTTGCTCTATTTCAAACTGTTCCTGTACTTTTGCCGCTGCTTCACGCGCCTGTTTTTTCAGATTCTCGGCGGCTAATTCTGCTTGGGTTTTTTGTACGGCGGCGGCAACGGCCTGATTGGTCAAGTGCACAAAGGATTTAATGTCGGGCAATGCCAACTTGAATGAACGAAACGGCTCCGCACCGCGATACGACGCGCAGATTTTGGATTCGGCTGTTTTGGCACTGACCAGAATATCGCCCTTGGTGTGCGAGCCTTTGGCGTGCTGGTTAAACACCTCTACCCACAAGGGCGAGGGCAGGGACGAAAGTTCCAAATTGAAAGTGTAACTATTGGAAGGATGTCCTTCATAACCGGTGTGTCGATACGAGGTATCGACATCTATGCCGAGAATGTTGATGTCAGTAAATTCCATAATTTAAGTGCTCAAAGCTGTGCGATAAAATCCGCAATGCGGCGGGCAGCTTCAACGGTTTCTTCGGTATTCGCCACCAATGCCAGACGCACAAAATTTTCACCGGGATTGATGCCTTGCGCCTCGCGAGCCAAATAGCTGCCGGGCAACACGGTGACATTGTAATCACGGTACAGTCGTTGCGCGAAATCGGTGTCGCTAATCGGCGTGCGTATCCATAAATAAAATCCCGCATCCGGCATCACCACGGGCAACACGGGTTTTAGAATCGCGACGACTTGCGCGAATTTTTCCGCATACAAGCGGCGATTCTCGATAACGTGTTCCTCGTCACTCCACGCCGCGATGGTCGCTGCTTTTATGGCGGGATTCATCGCCGAGCCGTGATAGGTACGGTACAGCGCGAACTTGGCAATCACCTGAGCATCGCCCGCGACAAAGCCGGAACGCATCCCAGGAACATTAGAACGTTTCGACAAACTGGAGAACATCACCAGATTTTTGTAATCGCTGCGACCTAGTTGTTGTGCGGCTTGCAGCGCACCCAGCGGCTGGTCGTTGCCAAAATAAATCTCTGAATAACACTCATCCGAGGCGATGACAAAACCATAACGATCGGACATTTCAAACAGCGTTTTCCATTCGGACAAACCCATCACACTGCCGCTGGGATTTCCCGGTGAGCAAACGTAAATAAGTTGCGTGCGTTGCCAAACGTCTTCCGGCAGTTGCGCAAAATTTAATTTGAAATAATCTTCTGGCAAGGTGTTCAAGAAGTAGGGCGTGGCTCCCGCCAAAAAAGCCGCACCTTCATAGATTTGATAAAACGGGTTCGGGCAAATCACAGCCGGATTATTTTTTGT
>JBAVPP010000371.1:0-1966 GCA_049693175.1 Gallionella sp.
GGCCACTCTCGGCAAACTTGAGCAGGCCCTCGCGGTCGATCGGGCGAAGGTAGGTTTTCTCGAAGGTGGCAGTGGTAGTGGATTTAAGCTGTGCAGCGTTATTTGATGACATATATGTAACTCCTAAAATTGATGGGCAAAACTTCTATTGGCTCTGCAATGGCTATTCAGCAACTGGCGTGCCAGATTTTGCAGATCCAATGAAAAATTATTTAACCTACTGATTCCATCAAGTATTCTGAGTTGGGAATGACTCCACCACCTTCTTTAATAACGCCCATAAAAAATGCAATCGAACCGAATGCGCACCAATTGTTAACAAAGAGATAACAAAATGGAGAATCTGCAGTCACCAAAGGCCACGCCTTTGCCTATGAAAGAAATGACGTTGTGCTTGGATTGAGAAGTAAAAGAAATATGTGGCTCCCATCCCGACCTCGGTTTACTACGTGATACACCAAGGTGTCACACCTCGAGGCCCAAACAGCAAAACATGCGCTACAGTGTGGCGTGACCAGACAGAAGTTGTGTTGCGAGCATGAATATGCGGGAGCGCATATTCGGCATAACCGTCGCGAACCGGCGTGGTCCTGGTGTCAGGTACACATGGAGTCGGAGAAATAATTGAAGTGGTGGAGGTGATCAGGATCGAACTGACGACCTTCTGATTGCGAACCAGACGCTCTCCCAACTGAGCTACACCCCCACGGCAGGTGCATCCTAAAGCCAAACTGCTGCTTTGAAAAGAGTTAGACGGAAAGAGTCGGGAAGGTTTCTAAATTAACGAATTCCTGCAATAATCCCCACAGGAAACAATATTACTGATTACAGACCCAGGATAAACAATGGCTTTGACTCAAGACGATTTGAAACGGGCGGTTGCGCAGGCCGCGATTGCTTATGTGCCGGATGATTGCATTGTGGGCGTGGGCACAGGTTCCACCGCCAACTTCTTCATAGACGAGCTGGCCAAGATAAAGAGCAGGATACGCGGGGCTGTGGCCAGTTCGGAGGCATCCACCAAGCGTTTGCAGGGACACGGTATTGAGGTGTTGTCGCTGAACGAGGCGGGCGATCTGCCGGTGTATGTGGACGGCGCGGACGAGATCACGCGCCACATGCACATGCTCAAGGGTGGTGGTGGCGCGTTGACGCGCGAAAAAATCGTGGCGGCCGCCAGCAAGAAGTTCATTTGTGTGTGCGATGCCTCCAAGCTGGTGGACGTGCTTGGCAGGTTTCCGTTGCCGGTCGAAGTGATCCCGATGGCACGCAGTTATATCGCACGCGAACTGGTGAAATTGGGCGGGCAGCCGCAGTTGCGCGAAGGTTTTACCACCGACAACGGCAATGTCATTCTGGATGTGCACAATTTGCAGATCAGGAACCCGGTGGAGCTGGAAACCACATTGAACCAATTGGCAGGTGTGGTGACCAATGGATTATTCGCCAGACGCGCCGCGGATGTGCTTCTGCTTGGCACGGCAGATGGTGTGCAGACGCTCACAGCGTAACAACGTGTAACAAAACTTTAACGACACAGCAGTAGCATTCGTCATTTGCACCATTTTTAAGGAATTATCATGGCCGGTACCGAACATACCTCGAAACAATTCGATGCAGAGCTGGAAGCGGTTCGCGCGCGGGTGTTACAGATGGGCGGTTTGGTCGAAAGTCAGATCCGCCTGGCGATCGAGTCGCTGATTACGGGCGATGTGGCATTGATGAATCGTGTGATCGAGGACGATCACCGCGTGAATGCGATGGAAGTCGAGATCGACGAAAGTTGCAACCGCATTCTTGTTCGCCGCCAACCGGCGGCGGGAGACTTGCGCATGATCACGACCGTCATCAAGACCATCACCGACCTCGAACGCATCGGGGACGAGGCCGAGAAGATCGCGCGCATGGCCAAGTTGCTGTCGCAGAAAGAACGGTTGCATCTGCCGCGTTACAACGAGATCAAGCA
>JBAVPP010000372.1:0-2490 GCA_049693175.1 Gallionella sp.
GTTCAGTCTCGACAAGGAGACGCGCGGCCTGCTCGCGACGCTGCCGACGAACCGCGACGTGTTGTTCTGGAGTCAGGCACAGCGCGATGCGGCTTTTCGCGCGCTCGACCGGATCCCGCTTCTGGCCAAGGCACGGGTCGTGCCGGCCGGGACAACGCCGCTTCCACTGCCACCGGGGCGGCCGCTGAAGCTGGCACTGGACGTTGACGCCCATATGGCCGGTCAGCGCAGCGCCGGCCTGGTGGTCGTGCAGGACGGCAAGGTACGCCTCGAGCGTTACGGCCTGGGCTTTGACGGCAGCGGGCGCTGGACCAGCTTTTCGGTGGCCAAGTCCATCACGTCGACACTGGTGGGCGCCGCGATCCGTGACGGCTACATCCACAGCATGGACGACAAGGTCAGCGACTACATCCCGGAGATGAAAGGCTCAGCCTACGACGACGTCAGCATTCGCCAGCTCCTGACGATGACCTCGGGAGTGCGCTGGAACGAGGACTACGCCGATCCGAATTCGGACGTGGCGCGGTTCAACAACCACAAGCCCGAGGCAGGCGTCGATGCACTGGTGAGCTACATGCGCCGACTGCCTCGCGAGGCGCCACCGGGAACGCGTTGGCACTACAGCACGGGCGAGACCAACCTCGTCGGCGTCCTCCTCGGCCGAGCCATCAAGAAGCCGTTGTCGACCTACCTGTCGGAAAAGATCTGGGTGCCGGCCGGCATGGAGCAGCAGGCCACCTGGATACTCAGCCGCACCGGCAACGAGATCAGCGGCTGCTGCATCCAGGCCGCCACACGCGACTTCGCCCGCTTCGGGTTCTTCATCCTCCATGGTGCCCGCGTCGAAGGACAAAGCATCCTGCCCGATGGCTGGCTGGCCGACGCCACCACCGAACGCACGGCCATCGGCCAACCCGGGCGCGGCTACGGCTACCTGTGGTGGACGTACGCCGACGGCTCATTCACCGCGCGCGGCATATTCGGTCAAGGCATCTTCATCGACCCGAAGCGCAAGCTCGTCATCGCCTCCAATGCCGACTGGGGCGCAGGAGCCACCGACCGCGCCGCCAGCGCAGCGCGAGAGGCTTTCTATCGTGCAGTTCAGAAGGCTGTCGACGACGAGGCGACAGGCTTACCGGCTTCCGCGCCAGGACGATGACGGTTCTCGCGTGGCGTCGACCCTGCTACACCGGCTGCTACACCGAAGGGTCAGTCGATCTGCAGGTACACGCGCTGCCCGTCGACCTTGACCGGGTAGCTGCGAAGCGCTTCGGTGACGGGCGCGCAGGTGGCGTCCCAACCCTCGGTGAGCATCACAGAGTCGTCGAGAACGCCGACCGCGTTGAGGCTCAACGCGGCAACGGCGACACCGGCCTGAAGGTGTTCCACATCACGTTCCACAACGGCAGGTTGCAAGCTCGTGTCGCACCGCCCGAGGCCGACGTTGTCGACGTTGCCGCAGTCGAGGTGTCCGCGTGAGCAAGCCCAACAGCCTATTGGCCCGGGTAACGCGCACGACGCAGCTAAGCAGCAAAGTGGTGCGGCTTCACGATCAACGCTCGCAGGATCATGACTGACTAGGCTGGCAGCAATCTGGCCCCGACGGCCCACCAGACTTATTTCAACCACTTCGGGATTTGATGGGTCGAATGATGGGTCAAAAACAAAAACGGGGCGCTAGGCCCCGTGTTTGCTTGGTTGTTGGCGGAGTGGACGGGACTCGAACCCGCGACCCCCGGCGTGACAGGCCGGTATTCTAACCAACTGAACTACCACTCCAAGTGGCTTCCGCGACGCGTATCACGCCGCGCAAGTGCCACGAAACTTGGCGTCCCCTAGGGGATTCGAACCCCTGTAATCACCGTGAAAGGGTGGTGTCCTAGGCCTCTAGACGAAGGGGACTTGAAACAGTCTTCGCCACTCGAATTGCGGTGTGCTTTTCCGGCCTGTTGGTGGAGGTAAGCGGGATCGAACCGCTGACCTCTTGCATGCCATGCAAGCGCTCTCCCAGCTGAGCTATACCCCCTGATTCCCTGCGCCGCATGAACTGAATCATGCATTGCTTCGAACTTCCGGTTCAGCCATCGCAATTTCAAGCGAGATTGCGATTATAGCCAGGCTTTTACGTGGCCTGCAAACGCACCAGCACGGTCTCACGCGCGAAGAGTTCGAGCACCGCATCGATCGACGGTGTCTGCGCGCGGCCGCACACGAGCACACGCACGGCATGGGCGAGTTGCGGCATCTTCAGTTGGTGTGCCGTGAGCGTGTCCTTGATTGCCGCAGCGATCGCCGTCTTGTTCCACGGCACCACCGCCAGCCCGTTGCGCAACGCCGCAAGAGCCGGTCGGATGGCATCGGTCACATGCGCCGCCATGTCTTCGGCCGACGGGCGCACTTCGGCGAAGTACATCGCGAGCCAGTCGGTGAGTTCGACCGTGGTCGCGCAACGGTCCTTGAACAGAGCACACATGCGGGTCAGCCCTTGTG
>JBAVPP010000373.1:0-9136 GCA_049693175.1 Gallionella sp.
ACATTCTTGAACAGTAGGGAGTTCACCTGCCGCTGACAGCGCGAGCTATGGTTATAATGCGCGGCTGTGATCTAAGGATGCACTGATTTATTCGTCATCCCCGCGTAAGGGGAATTCAGTTAAATAAAACCACCGGGTATTCGCTTGCGTGGGATACCAGCGACTTGCCAGCTTGCTGGCTTAGTCGAATGGTTAGTAGTTTTATCAATGAAAATGCCGAATAAATCAGTATCTCTAAAACTTTTCTGGAGTCGCTTTGTTTAAGCTCATCGGCATTTTTGCGGGTTATTATTTTCTCGGTTTCTGGGGCGCGCTAGCGGGCTGGTTTTTTGGTTCGATTTTTGATCGTGTGCGGGTGTATGGCACGGGCGGCGCGAACCCATTGCAAAACGCATTGCGTCAGGCGGTGTTTCTCGAAACTGTTTTTATTTCGATGGGCAAACTCGCCAAAGCAGACGGGCACGTGTCTCAAGATGAAATAGATCACGTCGAAGCGTTCATGCAAAAACTTGGCATGACGGCGCAGCATAGGCAACAGGCGATTGCGTGGTTCAAGCAAGGCGCGGATGCGGCATTCGACATCGCACCGACTTACCAAAGATTCATGGCAATCTGCGGGCACACCAAAAATCTCAAGGATGTGTTGCTGGTTTATTTGATTGTGATGGCGGTGGCGGACGGACACTTTCATCCGTCGGAAGAGGACTTGCTCACCGACCTCGCCGCGCGTCTGGGTTATGACCGGGCGACGTTCAAGCAGATGGTCGATATGGTGTTGAACCAGTCGCATTTCGGCGGCAATCAGGTGTCCAGCGAAGCCGCGCTGGATGCGGCTTACAAAGCATTGGGTGTGACCAAAGAAAATACCGATGCGGAAATCAAACGCGCGTACCGTAAGTTGATGAGCCAATATCATCCCGATAAATTGATGGGCCAAGGTCTGCCCGCCGATATGATTGCGATGGCGACTGAGCAGGCGAAAGAGATACAACTCGCGCATGATTTGATTAAAAAGCACCGCGATATTTGAGCGCGATTTACATTTGTTAAGCGAAGGAGATGGGCATGTTGTATTCGATAGTCGGGCGGGATATCCCCAATAGTTTGGAGCGTCGCATGTCGGTGCGTCCGGCGCATGTGGCACGCTTACAGGCTTTGCAAGATGAGGGGCGGTTGATTTTGGCCGGACCGTTTCCGGCGGTGGATGCGCTTGATCCGGGCGCGGCGGGCTTTAGTGGCAGTTTGATTGTCGCGGAATTCAACTCGCTGCAAGCCGCAAAAGATTGGGCAAATGCAGATCCTTATGTGGAGGCGGGCGTGTATGCCGAGGTGCAAGTACAGCCTTTCAAAAAAACTTTTCCAACATGATGGATAGAATAACCTGTATCAAAGAAAAGTTGGCTGCGCTGCATCCGGTTGAGTTGCAGGTGATAGATGAAAGCCATAAACATGCCGGGCACGCCGGTGCGCGTTCCGGTGGCGGTCATTATTTGTTACAAATCACTTCGGACGAATTTTCTGGCAAGAGCAAGATGGACAGACATCGTATGATATATTCCGCGCTGGCTGAAATGATGCAACAGGATATACATGCGCTCACCATTGTTGCCAAGACTTGCGGTGAGGCAAAATAATTTTTACTGAAAAGGATAATCATGTTGAATACGAAAAAATTGGCGGCACTGGCAATCGTGGGCGCGTTGGTATTGAATACGGCGTATGCGGAAGACAAGTCTGCCGCGATGGTGAACGGCGTGTCTATCCCGCAGTCCAGGGTTGATACAGCGGTTAAAGCGGAGATGGCTCAAGGTCAGGCTGACACGCCGGAGTTGCGCAAAGCCATTCGTGAAAACTTGATTAAGCGCGAGTTGATGGTGCAAGCGGCGACCAAGATGAATCTGGATAAATCGCCTGAAGTTGTGCAAGAAATGGACATTGCGAAACAGTCGGTGCTAATCAATGCCTACCTGTTCGACTACATGAAGAAAAATCCAATCAGTGACGACGCACTCAAGCAAGAATACGAGACCCGCAAAGCGAAGCTGGGCGACAAAGAATATAAGGCGCGCCATATTTTGGTGGATACCGAAGAACAAGCGAAAGCCATCATTGCCAAGTTGGGCAAAAAGGGTAAATTTGAGGAATTGGCTAAGCAATCCAAAGACACAGGTTCTGCTGTGCAAGGCGGTGATTTGGGTTGGGCTGTGCCGAGCAATTTTGTTCAACCATTCGCTGAAGCTTTGCAATCGTTGAAAAAGGGTGAGTACACAAAAACGCCTGTGCAGTCACAATTCGGTTGGCACGTGATTCGCCTGGATGATGAGCGCGAATTGAAAGCCCCTTCATTTGATGAGGTCAAGCCGCAGTTGCAACAACGTTTGCAACAGCAAGCCATACAAAAAGCAATCGCTGATTTGCAAGCCAGCGCGAAAATCGAATAAGGTATCACTGATTTAGTTTGTAAGGGTTTTTAGTACAAGCAAAAAATCAGGAGGAATAGCTAAAAGGACATCTTAGGGTGTCCTTTTTTATTTTTTATCCCTACCATTTGTCGGCTCTTTTGACCTTTTACGAATTGCTATTTGTGGCGATAAAACGTAGTGAAATAGCTGTGGCAGCAATTTACATGCTTGAATTGATGAATATTTATTTAACATTGGCGGCAGGCATAGATATTGTGCCGCATGGTCTGTCCTGCGACAACGCGTTTAATGCGCTTTCGCCATGCTGGCAGAGTCTTGCTAAGTAAATGATTATCTATATAATCCCGCCTACAAAATTTACCGTTTTGTAGGCAGATTTCCTACAAAATATTTTGAGCATAAAATTTGACTGAACCAGCCGCACAAAAATAACTTAAATGCGACCAGAATGATTCAACTGTTAAAAAAAGCCAGACAAAAAGTACACCTGCTTCGCAGGTGTACTTTTATATTTCTACTGATGCCGCAACTTGTAAGCGCGGTGACTATTGCTGGTTCATATGTTGGTACGCCTGCGGGTACGAAAATTGGCAATACTGCTACCCTTTCTTATTCTATTAATGGTGCGAATCAAGCTCCTATTTCAGCTGCGGCTATCGGGGTGCTGGTTGATGAAGTCATAGATCCGCTGATGACTTGTCAGAATCCTAATGTGGCTGTCAATAGTCCAAGTACCAACGATGTGTTGACTTACGCCTTGCATAATTGGGGTAACGGAAATCAGACTTTTGGATTGTCGCGTATTAATGGTCCTATGCCGCTTCCTGTGGGCAATTACACGCCATTAAATAGCGCGTTTTATGCACCACTTAATCCAGCCGGAGCGACGGCTGCGATTTTTCTTGAATCGAATGGTGTGCCTGGCTTTCAAGCTGGAGCTGACCTTGCCTATGTCGCGGGGGCGAATGATCCGGTTGTACCTCCTGGGGGTAGTCAATTGGTCTATCTGGTCAGTGATACGCCCAGTGTGCCACTTAACTCTAAAGGCGATGTCTTGTTAACCGCGACCTCACTGACGGCTGGTGCGGCAGGTGCGTTAAAAGGTGCGCGTCTGGTGGGTAAGGGCGCAAATTTGGGCAATGGCGCGGGCAATGCCTTGCTCGCTACTGCTGGTGGCGCGTCGGCCGCAACTTGTAGTTATGTTGCCAGCGGTTTGGGTTTTGCGATGAATAAAGTCGTGCTCACCTCGGTCGATCCTACGGGTGGTTCGGTGGTTATGCCCGGTACGATTATGACCTATCAGATCACGGTCACGTTAAGTGGGGTTGGTACGGCAATCGGCGTGATAGTCAATGATCCTATGCCACCTAATGTTACTTATGTGCCTGGCAGTATCGCAGTCGGCGGGGTGGTAAAGACGGATGCTGTAGATGGGGATAATGCCGCTTTTTATGCGGTAGCTGCCGCACCTGTTGCATCCGCCAATACGGTTTACGTTTCGTTGGGAAACCTTGTTGCCCCCTCGACTACGGTTGTCACATTTAAAGCAACAGTAAATTAAGTAAGGAGATCGCTGTGCAAATTTCACGAGTGTTAGTTTCGGGTGTATTAGCAATATTTTTGGGGAGCTTTTCCTTTGCAGCGATTGCTGCAGGAGGTTCATTCAGAGTTGCGCATGATGTTTATGTTGAAGTAGAAAAAGTTGATGATGCTGGACGCAAGCATGTTGAGCGTGTGGTTGCGCATAAAGGAATTCCGGGCGATGCGATGTTGTATGTCACCACCGTGGAAAACATAGGCAAAAAGGCGGCAGATAGTGGAGCGGCAATTACGGTTCCTGTTCCGCAGAATACCGAATACCAAGCGGGAAGTGCGTATGGTGACAATACTGAAATTACCTTCTCGATCGATGGTGGTAAAAATTTCGCCTCACCTGAAAAGCTGTCTGTTAAATCGAGCGATGGATATGAGCAGATAGCATCATCTTCTTCGTACACCAATATACGTTGGACTTTTAAGAAGCAATTCGCACCCGGCGCGACGGGGGAGGTGGGCTTTCGCGCCATCATTAAATAACTTAAGTAACTTTTAGACACAGTCTTAAATTGATCAGAAACAGCAGTAATCAGAAACAGCAGTAATCAGAAACAGTAGTAATCAGAAACAGTAGTAATCAGAAACAGTAGTAATCAGAAACAGTAGTAATCAGAAACAGCAGTAATCAGAAACAGTAGTAATCATTTTTTATTTTTTATGGAGAGAGTTATGAAATTACTTAAATCTACAAGCTCATCCAAGCTCGCGGCACTATTGGTTAGTGCAACGGTCATGGTTTTTGCTTCTCAAAGTGCTTCGGCGTTAACTGCGGCGGGTACGACAATTTCGAATACAGCTTCGTTGACATATTCGATTGGTGGCGCACCTCAAACGGCTATTCCTTCTTCACCTACTGGTAATACTTCAGGTGGAGCAGGGCAGGCTACAACCTTTTTAGTTGACCGTAAGGTTGATTTTCTTGCGACTGGTGGGGCGACTGTTGGTGTGCAACCTGGTCAATTGAATTCGACGACAGCACCAGCAACCGCAACGACCGCAATGAAGTTTACCGTTGCCAACTTGGGTAACGGTCCGCAAAGTTTTAACCTGACACCGGCAGCGGTTGCGGGTGATACTTTTACGCCAGGTTCATTTTTGATGTACGCAGTTCCTGCTGGTTCAGCATTTAATCCGCAGACTCCGGGTACAGCAGTGACGACTATTTCTAACTTGGCTGCAGGTGCCTCGGAAGATGTATATCTTGTTTCCACGATTCCGAATCCAACGCCAAGTTTGTTAAATGGTAATCAAGCATTGGTGACCTTGTCTGTGCAAGCGACTGTACCAACCGCATTTGCTACGGCGACATTGTTGGCTGGCTCTCCTGAAGTGACAACTGTTGTTCCTGCCGGTGGTAATGCGACGGGTGGTGCGAACGTAGGATTGGTTGACGTGGTACTGGCTGAAGCAGCAAATTCTGCTGTTGCTGCGGTTGCAACTGCCATTATCGGTACGCCAGGAGTTCCTTCTGATCCCAAAAATAACGGGATTCAAGTTGCGGTTGGTACGTACAAAATACAGTCAGCTGCTGTGATAGTGGCGAAAGTGTCTTCACCAGTTTGTGATGGTGTAAACGGTACGACAAATCCTATGAACATTCCAGGATCGGTTATTCAGTGGACTGTGACTTTGTATAATCCAACTGTCGATAAAAATGGTATCGCCGTTACGACTCCAGCGACTTTGACTTCGCTGGGCGACCCCTTGGATGCTAGCACTGCGTTTGATCCGAATAAGGTTGCCGGTCAACCCAATACTGCTACGACAGGTATTTTGTGTTCAGGTACGGGTTCGACCAATCTAGCTACGGCAGCAGGTGGTTTAGGTTACACCTTGGGTTATCAAGCGGGGTCTGTGCTCCCTGCTGTGCCTGCCACACCAACTACAGCGGCACCAGTTGGTTCACTTAATCCTGTTCCGGCAACGACACCTGGCGGAACGGTAACTGTCGATCCGACTAAGATTCTGACGCTAGCGACTCCGCCCGCAACTGGTGCAACGGGTCCGCGCGTTTCTGCGGGTGACTTGTTGCCAGGTGAATACTTGACTCTGTACTTCAACTCCATCGTTCAGTAATTCAGAACACTCTCGTTCGTGTTCGCACAGACGGGATCAAGGATGGGTTGGTCGTAAGATCAGCCCGTCTTTTACTAAGCATCAAAAGTGTTTAGCAAAAGACGAAATTATAAATAGTTACACATAACGATAACGACACCATAAAAAATGAATTTGATTTTATCCATCCTACTAAAAAAACAGACAGTGCTGGCGCAAGCCTCACTTGTTCTGCTTTTTGGTTTGTTATGCGATATATCATTCGCGGCGACACCGCCGAACACACCAATCACCAACATTGCTTCGGCAAGTTATTCTGTTCCAACAGGATCGATTTCGACGAGTGCCAGTGCGGTGATTAATACCGCTGCATGTATGCCTTCCAGGGTTGAGTTTTTGCAATACGTGCCGACCACAGCTGCGACGGGTGTGGGTACATTGCAATATGTGCCTGCTGCACTTTCATCAACATCGGGTTCGGCTGCTGGTCCGTTCGTGCCAGCCAGTGGACCCAATCCGATAGGTTCTAAAGTACCTTTGGCTGTGAACGGAAATTATACGCTCGCACCTGCCTCAACCTATGCGCATGGCGAGGCAATTTTTATTAGTGTGACTAGCTACGATCAAAACTTAAATCCCTTAGTCGCCGACACGATACTGGTGACGGTGACCACGGTGGGTGGCGATAGCGAAGTATTGAAACTCACTGAGACGGGTATCAGTACAGGGGTATTTACCGGCTATATCCAATCAGCAGCTTTGGCGACTGGTGCTATGCCTGTGCCTAATGATAATGTATTGTCGCTTAATATTAGTGGTTCAATCAAAGAGGCCATTACTGCAACCGCTGTGGATGTTTGCAATGGAGTGACAAGCACCAGCATCGCTAAAGCACTTGCCGATCCATATGGCTTAGTGTTTAGTTCGGTAAATGGTGCGCCTGTCAATGGTGCGGTGATTACCATTGTGGATGTGGCGACGAATCTTCCCGCCAAAGTATTTGGTAATGATGGAGTGTCGGCTTATCCTTCCACAATGACTTCAGGAGGCACGGTTAAAGATTCAGCCGGTGTGACCTATGTCATGCCTCCCGGTATGTTCCGTTTCCCCTTTGTTCCCCCGGGTAATTATAAGTTCCAAATCACACCGCCAGCCGGTTTTCACGCCCCATCAGTTGCGACAACGCCAGCATTGCAATTGTTGCCTGGCAATCCATTTGCCATCGTGTTGGGTTCGCGTGGCGAGAATTTTGTCATCAATCCGGGGCCGGCGATTCATATTGATATTCCGATGGATCCGGGTACGAATAAATTATCCATCACCAAGACGGTTAATAAAGCGATTGCCGCAGTCGGTGATTTTGTGCCTTACGTTTTGGCTGTGACGAATAACGATACGTTGACAACTTACGGGGCGCAAATCGCCGACTTTACTCCCTTGGGATTCCGCTATCAAAAAGGTTCGACAACCCTGAACGGTGTGGCGATGGCGGATCCGATTATTTCTGCGGATGGACGCACGCTAATGTTTACCGTGCCGACCATCGCTGCCAATGCGACAGCCAGTATTCAATATGTATTGGCAATTACGCCCGCAGCACCGATAGGCGTGGCATCCAATACGGCGACAGCAACAGGTGTTTTTTCCTCTAATACTGCAACTGCAAATATCACGGTCACACAAGATTTGTTTGCCAACACCGCATTTTTGATTGGTCGTGTGGTGGATGGTTCGTGTGATAACAAAGTGGATAACGATCTTAAAGGGTTGGCGGGCGTGCGCATTCTATTGGAAAACGGCGCGCAAATATTGACGGACAAAGAAGGTCGCTGGCACATCGATAATGTGACTCCCGGCACGCATGTGGTGCAAATGGATTTGGACTCCTTGCCCAAGAATTATGAAGTTGTGGCATGTGAAAAAAATGACAGATTCGCTGGGCGATCCTATTCGCAGTTCGTCAATGTGCAAGGCGGCACCTTGTGGCGCGCGGACTTTCATGTGCAGAAAAAAGCACCGACAGCATTACGACTGACACAGACTTTGGGTGTGAAATCAGAAGATGAGAAAACTGTCGTTTCTTTGGCGATTTTGAGCGCCACTGAGGTCACTGGTTATTCCGCGACGGTCATCTTGCCAGTCGGAACACAATTGGTCGCCGGTAGTACTATATTGAATGGTGTGAAAGTCGATGATCCTGATGTTGCCAATCAGGCACTGACATTCCGCAGTTTGGCTCGCCCCTCACATTGGCAGGATCAGTATTTTTTCGAAGTGGAGAATGTGGGGCCGAAAGCAACTTTTAAATCGTTGGTGCGTTTCACGCCGCCCGGTCGTCCGGCACAGAGCGCGCCTGTCGCCGAAGTAACTTTGTTGCACCATGCACCTGCTAGTAAAGGTACTTACTCTGATGTTCTGGTCGAAGCGGCAGATTTGACTCCGGCAAAAACACCCGACGACGATAATATCACCAGCTTGATTGAGAAACTACCTTACGACGATGTATGGTTGAGTAAAGCTGAACCAGGAACGGAATGGTTGCATCCGCAAGAAAACTTTCATCCAAACTTACCGGCAGTTTCTGTTGCGATTAAACATGGTCCCAATGATCAAATTAAATTATTAGTAAACGGTGGTGAAGTTAGTGCATTGAAATTTTATGGCACGAAATATAACGATGCTCGCACTGTTGCTTTAAGCAATTGGCGCGGCGTGCCAATCGGCGTGGGTGACAACATCATTGAGATGATTGTTACTGATGCGGACGGTAAAGAAATCAGCCATGTTAAACGTACAATTCACTATGGTGAAGAATTAGATCACGTTGAGTTTGTGCCCGAAAAATCACGCCTGATTGCGGATGGTAAAACACGTCCTATTATCGCTGTACGATTCTTAGATAAAGATGGCAAACCAGTGCGTCGTGGTTTGAACGGCGAATTTGATTTGGGTGCACCGTATATGTCTTACGACAGGCGTGAAGGCATAGACCGACAACCTTTAACAGGTAGGGTGGGTGGTAAGGCACGTTTTGAAGTTAAGCAAGATGGTTTAGCTTTGAT
>JBAVPP010000374.1:0-1524 GCA_049693175.1 Gallionella sp.
AACCAAGCCCATAAATTTGCCGGCATCATCGTTGAGGCGGCGGCTGAGATAAAACACCCATTTGCCGTCTATCCTATTTTGCAACGGCATACTGATTAGCAAACCCAAGGAAGGATTGTCGCGCTGCGCCTTAAAATAATTGCGGTCGGACACATTGATTTTGGGCGCGGGAAAGCTGCGGGTGAAATTGATGGCATCACCGTTCGCCGCAACGATGCCGGCCACATCGACTTGCGGCAGCCCCGAAATTGTATCCCGCAATAACTGGAAAAACATACTGCTTCCCGCTTGGACGCGCAGTTGGTTTTCGTTGTGTATCGATAAGGTATGGACACGATCGGCTATGTTATCCAGCGCGATTTGCGACGATGTGATCGTCTGGCTGGTTTGTTCCGCCAACACCAGCGAAAGATTGGCGAGTTGGTTTTTCCAGGATTCGATCTCCCGCTCGCGCAGTAATTGCACAGAGACTATCGTCACCGCGACTATGGCAACGATGAGGATAGTCACCGAACCTAAGATATAACGCTTTGAGTGTGGATTAGCCGAATACATACCCACTCACAATTAAGAAAAATTCATATGAACGGATAGAGTAAAAATTCAAATTGCCGCTTTGTATCGCTTATTGCAAGTTTGCTATGTGACGAATATTAACGGGATTCATGCGGTATTTGTCGATTCATCGCGTTTGCCAGGTCGCGTGGTGTATCCAAGTCGAAAAAACTATTCAGCGTGGGGTCGATTTTTGCCAACTCAGTTTCGTCCACATAGCAAATATCCAGATGCTCAAACAGGGCGCGCAGACTGTTTTTTCCGCCACCCGCCAAATGCGCCCGCAACACCGGCAAAATGCTGCGGGCATAGAACGCCGCCATCGGTTGCGCGTGCCCATTGATGATTGGAACGACCGCCTGATGTTGGTCGCGACGCAAGCTTAGCGATTCAATCACGGTGGCTTGCATGAACGGCATGTCACAGGCAACTAAAAATATCCAAGGTGTTTGGCTTTGTTCCAGTCCCGCCAGCACGCCAGCCAACGGACCGCTGACATCGGGTGCGTCGCAAACTTGAGGGAGTTTCAGGTCAGGACGCGGTTCACGCACGCTGAGAATGATGTGCGAAAAAGATTTTTGCATGGCGGTGATGACGTGTTGCAGCAGCGTCTGCTCGCCCAATAAAACATTCGCCTTGTCGCGTCCCATGCGGGTGGATAGACCGCCCGCGAGAATGATGGCGGTGCAGTTTTTTATCACGTTTCCAACCCGTAAAAATTAGCCACAGAGAACATAGAGTTCACAGAGCGTTGCCGTGGATTTCTCTGTGTTCTCTGTAAACTCTGTGGCAAAAAGTTTTTCAATTTTTTTGCACCGCGTGATTCAACATGAAATTCACGACACCGCTTATGTCGTCCAGCGCGTAGTGCGGCAAGCTTGGATAAACTTCATTCACATCGGTAACCAGCGCAATCAATTCGTCGGCTAATGTGCAGCGTGGCGTGACGGAATGCGCACGGCGCAGCAC
>JBAVPP010000375.1:0-5104 GCA_049693175.1 Gallionella sp.
CCGTTGGAAATATTGCGTCCGCAAGCCTCGCACGGCTCGGCAGGTTTACTAAAAGTCGGCATGAATGTTACCCCGGACGCGCCCGAATTTCCTGCCTTGCGTGATGTTTTTCTGGAACATTACACCCAGCATATTTGCGACCACACCAAGCTGTTCGACGGCATGGTGGAACTCATAGATACACTGGAACAGCGCGGTTTGAAATGGGGCATCGTCACCAATAAACCGCATCGCTTCACCGTGCCCTTGATGCAAGCCTTAGCTTATGCGGAACGCGCCTCTTGCCTGATTAGCGGCGACACTTGCGCACACGCCAAACCGCATCCGGCCCCCATGCTCAAGGCGTGCGATCTGATACAAGTTACACCGGAAAATTGTTTGTATCTGGGCGACGACAAGCGCGATATGGATGCCGCCAACGCGGTCAATATGCGCGGCATTATCGCCAGTTATGGTTATGTCAGCGACGATGTTTCGATAGCAAATTGGCAAGCGCATGGCAGCGTGAGCACACCATTGGAATTACTGGCATTTTTATCCGAACAAAATCAATGAGCCCCGGGATCATTATCACCCGGAGCTCATCTAGTTGTGTTGTATGACAAGGCTCAACAGCCCCGGCTTACGGTTTTTTAGGCCGCGATAGCGTAGTTTTCATCGTTTGCATTTACATGCTTGCTTCATTTACGTCGATCGCCTGACGTGTCGCCCCAAAACCTATCTGCTCACTGTCGAAGCCATGTCTGGCCCATCAGAAATGCTCTGCTAACTAGAACGCTTCTGGTGGACCAGGGCGGAATTGAACCGCCGTCCAACAAGCCATTAATGAATCAGAGTTTTCACAGACCGAAATCTGCTCACAACAATGCTGAAAATCATAACACAACTTTTTGCGATTTCAAGCGCGAAAAAGCATCGTGTTAAAAACAAAAATCTCCAGACTTGCATCTGAAGATTTTTGAGTATGGAGCGGGAAAAGAGGTTCGAACTCTCGACCTATACCTTGGCAAGGTATCGCTCTACCAACTGAGCTATTCCCGCGAAACTGAATAAAACCTAACGGTCTTTAATACCATATTTGGAGGTGCGTCCCAGAGTCGAACTGGGCTAACCGGATTTGCAATCCGGGGCATAACCGATTTGCTAACGCACCAAACTTGTTACCTAATCCGCCCCGATTATCATCGCAGCCTGAGTCTCAAACGAGAGAGGGAAAGCGATTAAGCTTTCCCTCATATTTGGAGCGGGAAAAGAGGTTCGAACTCTCGACCTATACCTTGGCAAGGTATCGCTCTACCAACTGAGCTATTCCCGCGAAACAGGTGCGCATTATAGGGATTGCGAATTTTCTGTCAACAAAATTATGCAGGATTTGTGACAGCGTTTAACGCCCATGAAACAAGCGTGCAAAATTTTCGCAGGTCGCCCTGCCCACTTCATCCACACTGATGCCGCGCAATAGCGCAATCTCTTCAGCAACATGTTTGACAAACGCGGGCTGATTCAATTTGCCGCGATGTGGAACGGGCGCGAGATACGGCGAGTCGGTCTCAATCAGGATGCGTTCCAACGGCACACGCTGCGCCACGTCTTTGAGCTGCGTGGCATTTTTGAAGGTCACGATGCCGGAGAACGAGATATAAAAATTCATCTCCAGCGCGGCTTGCGCCACTTCCCAGTTTTCGGTGAAGCAATGCATCACGCCGCCAACATCGCGCGCGTTCTCCTCGCGCATGATGCGCAGGGTATCTTCGGCGGCGGAACGGGTGTGAATGATGAGCGGCTTGCCGCATTCACGCGCGGCACGAATGTGGTTGCGAAAGCGATCGCGCTGCCACTCTAAATCACCCGTCAGGCGAAAATAATCCAAGCCGGTCTCGCCGATGGCGAGGATTTTTTTATGCTGTGCCAACGCGACGAGATCGGCGACACTGGGTTCGATTTCGTTCTCATAATCGGGGTGCACGCCCACCGATGCGTAGATATTTTCAAAGCGTTCCGCCAACGCCAGCACTTGCGGAAAATCGGGCAAATTCACCGACACGCACAACGCCGATTGCACGTCATTGCTTTTCATTTGCGCCAGCACCCCGTCGATTTTATCGGCGAGGTCGGGAAAGTTGATGTGGCAATGCGAGTCTATAAAAGGCATGGTTTACACACTGAGCAACTGGCGGTACGCCAGCAATAAAGATTCAAAAAATAATTTAGGATTGAGCGTGTGCTGCGCTTCGCGCTTGGCGGTTTGCAACAGTTTTTGCAAGCGCGCCAATTCCAATGGCGCGACCGATGCGACCAGTTTTTGCATAGTCGCTTCCTCGCCCATGTGATAGCGTAAACGCCCCGTCAACTTCATCGCGCTCAAGTCGTAACTCCATTGTTGCAACCATTGCACGACCAAAATTTGCTCGGTTTTTTGTAGCATCTCGGCGATAGCGAACACATCTAACGACACGGGTTGACGCAACGCGCCGAGCAACTTCGCGCGCTCCTCCAAACCGGTTTGCGCCTCGCCTTGCAACGCCAGCAACGGCGAAAATCCGGCGGCAGCGAGTGCCTGTTGCGGGGCTTTGATATTTTGTCCGCGCAGCCAATCGGCAGCGGTCGCCGCATCGGGTGCGGTGACAGGAAACGAAACACAACGGCTCAGTATGGTCGGCAATAATTGCTGCGGTTTATGCGACACCAAAATAAACAACATGCCCGTTGTCGGCTCTTCAAGATTTTTCAGCAAGGCATTTGCGGCATTGTGATTCATCGCCTCGGCGGGATGAACCACCACCAGACGCATACCGCCTTGATGCGCGGACATGCTTAAAAAATCTGACAGTCCGCGTATTTGTTCGATGGTGATTTGCTTGCTGGGTTTTTTGCCGGATTCGGTTTCCTCGCCCTCCAAACTCAGCGCGTCCGGTTGCAATAAACGAAAGTCAGGATGCGAACCTTGCGACAGCCAGTGGCAGGAGGCACACGTCCCGCAGGCAAGTCCGGAGATTTTCGGTTGTTCGCACAATAAGGCATGCGCGAAATTCACGGCAAGGTCTAACTTGCCTATGCCCTTGCCGCCCTTGAACAACAAGCCTTGCGGCGGACGATTGCGCAAATCCAGCAAACGCTGCCAGTCATTCTTTTGCCAAGGATAAAGTTCGCTCATGGTTGCAATTTTGCCAATACCGCGCTCAATTGCGCGGCGACATTTTCCATAGGTTGCGCCGCATCTATGACCACGTAACGCGTTGGATTTTCCTGCACACGGCGATGATAACCGGCGCGCACCCGTTCAAAAAAATCGCTTTGCTCCTGCTCGAATTTATCCAGCATCACATTATTCGCCAGACGCTGCCGCGCGACTTCCACCGGCACATCAAAAAACAAAGTCAGATCGGGTTGTAAATCGTCATGCACCCAAGTTTCAAGCTGCTTTAATTTATCCCAAGCCATACCGCGCCCCGCGCCCTGATAGGCAAAACTCGCATCGGAAAAGCGATCGGAAATCACAATTTTTCCAGATTGCAAAGCAGGCTTGATAACTTGCGCAAGATGTTCGGCACGCGCCGCGAACATCAGCAACGCCTCGGTATCCATGCTCATTTTCTGATGCAACAAAATTTCGCGCAGCTGCTCGCCAAGCACCGTACCGCCTGGCTCGCGCGTCACCACCACATTGTGTCCGCGCTGTCGCAATGCCTCGGCGAAATTCGCCAGATGCGTGCTTTTTCCCGCGCCATCCATGCCTTCAAAAGTGATAAAAATTTTCATTTTTGGTATTGGTTCACCGCGCGATTATGTTCCACGAGTGTACTGGAAAATTTGGAACTGCCATCGCCGCGCGCCACAAAATACAAGGCATCGGTCTTAGCCGGATGCAGTGCGGCCTGCAACGATGCCGCGCCCGGCAGCGCAATCGGAGTGGGGGTCAGCCCGGCACGCGTATAAGTGTTGTAAGGCGTGTCGGTGAGCAGGTCGCGCTTGCGGATATTGCCATCGTATTTTTCGCCTATGCCGTAAATGACCGTCGGGTCGGTCTGCAACAACATGCCGGCACGCAGCCGATTCACGAACACACCGGCTATCATGCCTCGGTCACTTGCCGTGCCGGTTTCTTTTTCCACAATGGACGCGAGTGTCAAAGCCTCGTAAGGATTGCGCAAAGGCAGGTTCGCCGCGCGTTCCGCCCACGCGGCGGCGAGATGTTGCTGCATGGTTTGGTAGGCGCGCTTGAACAACAACACGTCGCTACTACCCGCCGCAAAAAAATAAGTGTCGGGAAAAAACAATCCTTCTGCTTGCGTTTCGCTTGCCCCAATCTGCTGCAAAATTTCCGCGTCGCTTAATGTCAGTGTAGTGTGTTTGACATCGGGATTTTCATTCACCGCCGCGCGAAATTGTTTGAATGTCCACCCCTCGATGACACTAATTTGATTTTGGTTGACTTGGCCTTTGGTGATGATGTCCAACAGCCCCAACATCGACACTGGCTGCTCCAATTCGTATGAACCGGATTTTATTTTGGCCGACCGGCCCAACACTCGCCCCAACCACACGAACACAGTTTCTTGCGGCAATAACTGGGCTTGCAACAACTGGCGCGACACGCTTTTCAAACTGCTACCGGATTGCAAAGAGAACTCAAACGGCGTGTTGGGCAAAGCCAGCGGCTGTGACACCCAATATGCCAAACCGCCCGCCGCAACTAGAATAAACAGGAGCAACGTCGCAAATAATTTTTTCATTGTTCCCCCGCTTGCGCATTAAATTTTTGCAGCTGCCTGGCGAATGAAAATTCGCGCCATTGGCGATCTGCCAAGGTGCGCACCGGCCACACGCCAATCACACTATTCACCAAAAATAATTCGTCCGCGTCCGGCAATTCGCCTAGCGTGACATCGCGTATTTGCACAGCAATCTCGTGAGTTTTCGCATACGCGATGACTCGATCACGTTGCACACCCGCCACGCCACAACGCGATAAATCGGGCGTGATGAATTGCCCGTTTTTCACCATAAAAACATTGCTGCGCGTGCCGGATATAACATGACCGGCAACATCCAGCATCAAGCCTTCGGCAATATTCGCATCGTTCCACTCGGCAGCAGCCAGCAC
>JBAVPP010000376.1:0-1888 GCA_049693175.1 Gallionella sp.
GTAAACCAGCGCGCCCGTTGGGCAGGCTAGGATGCACTGCACTGCGTCACAGGAAAAGTCGCAAGCCTGCATGCGCGAGTCGATGTATGGCACACCAATACCAAATCCATGATCTATATCGTCGAGCTTGATGGCTGAAACAGGGCAAACCTGAACACACTGACCACATTTAATGCAAGAAGACAGAAAATCCGACTCTTCCAGCGCTCCTGGTGGCCGCATGCGCACGCGCCACGCCTTGATTACAGGAATGAAGCCTAGCGTTGAAATGCCCAAAATGGCTGCGCCCAGAATGATAGAGCGCAAAATTTTCCTTCGAGCTTCGAGCTCATGCTTGTTTATCAGGGGATTACTTTGCTGTGTCTTTTCGTTGCTCATTGTTCAATCTCTCTTCCTTCCCTTTTCCAAGGGTTATTGAACAAAGGTTTTTCATCTCGCAATATCAAGGTGGGACTCGAAAAAGGTGCCAAGCGTTCTAGAAAATCCAGCACTTCTAGCGCTGGTGCCACTTTAAAAAAGCTCGCTTGTGGAATTTCCATCCATATTCTGTCCGCATAAGCATAAAGATCGTATGTCGTGTCCCCATGCCCATCATTGTTGCGATCGAACCCTTGATAGTCGTCCCAGAAATTGCCGCGCCAATCATTGCGCTTCTCAGAGCCTGAGCCACTCACTGAAACATTCGAGATATTGCCTACAAACGAATTACCATGTACCACCCAACCAGTCATGTCGCTGTTGAATGCGATGGCAACTCCGTTGTAGGCGATGCGGTTATTTTTTAGGACAATCTCACTATCAGGCTGGTATGGTGATAGATCGGACGATATGCCGAGCGAACAATAAATGATCTCGTTGCCCTCAATCAGGGTGCCGCTCGACTCCTTGAAACCAATACCCATACCGGTAGGTCCGTTGGAGTGAGAAATCACGTTATTGCGCAACACGGTATTTGAGTTGTACATAAGATAGACACCGACCGCGTTGTCGTAGTAGTGGTTGCCATCAACTATATTGTTGTTGGCAAACATGAAATGTAGAGAGTAACGGCTGCGTGCGCCGTAGTTGTGGTAAAAAACGTTGCGGTTCGAATACCATGCTACGTTGTCGCGCGAGTCCACCACCCGGTTGTTTTCGATACGATTTTCCATGCTGTACCAGAGACGGATGCCATCGCCGCGCATGCCAAGTTCAAAGGGCTTGGAGCGAATACTGTTACCGCGCACGATATTTAGGTTTGACTGCTTGAGGTCAATGCCGAACAGGCAATTATCGATTTCATTATTTTCAATGACATTGCTATTTCCGCGAACATTGAGACAAGCATCGTCGGTGTCGTGCGATGGGCCAGAGCCAGTGAGATGCAAGCCGCGAACCGTGGAGCCATTTGTACTGATTACAAATACTGTACCTTTATCGCCTCCGTCGATGGTGACCTTGCCTCCACCGTCGATAATTAATGGCTTGGTCAATAGCACGGGTCCTACGTAAAAACCTGGCTTGGGACGCAACGTCGAGCCTGCAGGTGCGGCGTCCACCAGCGATTGGAAAGACGTGAACCCAAAAATGCGTTTGTCACGCATATAAAGCGGGATAAACTCCACCGGCTTATCAACGTCAACTCGAGGTGCGTTGCTCAAGTCCGCCCCCATTACGCTTGAGGATTTCGCAGTTGCACGCACAGACGTATCGTCAGCACCAATATCGGGGATATCTGTCGTATCGGTAGCGCTGACCACAGTAGTGGTCACAGCAAATAGAACGAACAATATTTGACGCAATTTCATGACTTGAAAACCCATGGACAAAGTCCGCATAGCAGATAAGGCGCACCAAGTCGGATCCGCCAGCGAGGAGTGAATTCGACGCATGCCCGTTGATCCACCCG